>DAOWAG010000195.1 GCA_030634715.1 Candidatus Aegiribacteria sp.
GCTGAAACAGCGCTGACAAGTATGAGAACTGAGAGTAAGGTTGTAAGTAATTTCAATGTAATCTCCTCCGTAAAGATTGACTTCTATCGGTTTAAGACTTAGTTTTGCCGCCTACCAATAGATAATATAGTATTCGGGAATATACAGAATACCACATAGTTTGTGAAAGGAGTCTCCTCTTGGCAAGGAGCAAGCAATCTCTCAAGCGTCATAAGACGGATGCAGTCAAGGCAAAACGAAATCGCAGCAGAATGAGAACACTCAGAAGCGCCATGCGCAGCGTTCGCGATGCGCAAACCCCTGAGGAAAGGGAAGCAGCTTACAAGAATGCTCAGAGTCTGATTGATAAAGCCGGCAGAAAACGGTTGATACACCCAAATAAAGCAAAACGACTTAAAAGTTCGCTCTCATAATCCTACGGGGACATGCACGCTCTGGTGCGTGTCCCCATTCCTCCTATAAACCAGTCCAATACGTTCCCGTCATTCCTGATCCGATAAATTCAAGGAATGTGCTTCAGAAATAATAAGTACAGGATAGATGCCCAAGAAATCCTTCCGGGCTTCCACCTATCATATAAGGTCCATTATGCAGGAAACCTTCGCTGATACCGGCATCAAGCGAAAAATTGGATATTTCAAAACCAACTCCGAACCTGCTGGAAATCCTCGTGCTGACTACAGCGTCCTTCTCACCGTCTTTGAACCTGTTGGTTAAGCTGTTGGCTCCTGCTCTAATAAGAAGCCAGTTGTTTATTCTCTGCTCGATACCAGCCTTGATATGAACAAGATTCAGGATCAATACATTATCACCGTCTTCAGGAGAAGAATTATTTACACCTATGAAAGCCCCTGCAATCAATCTCGTTTCCTGCGCGATCATTCTGTTGGTGGCAATTCCCAGATCCGCGCTAATAGTGGTGATGATAGTGGAATCCTGCATATCAAGTCTCGAGAAATCAGCGCTGAAAACAGGAAACAGGTTGAAGAAGGAGTGATCCACATGCCCTCTGAGCGAAGCGTTGAATTGAAGATCAGTGATTTTCAAAGATGTTTCAGCAGCTGTATATTTCACAGAATTGTATTCACCGCCCAGAGATATGTCGGAATACTCGAATGGAAACGAAAGTCCTGTTCCGAAAGATGCTGAAAACGAATACTGATCCTTTGTGATTTCCGTGGGTCCGAAGCCTTCTGTTTCATTCTCCAGGTAGTCCACTCCGGCAATAATTCCGAAACTACCGGGATTGTAGAGAACTTCAAGAATGTGCTGATTGTGATTATACACGGCTCCCCAGCTCGTTCCTGCCGAATTTATAACCCCTCCGAACCATCCCAGCTGCCACCTTTCATTACCATTTCCAACTCCCTCATCTGCTTGGGAACTTATCGAACAAAACTGGTATTTGTTTATAGTACCGGGAAAAGCCCACATCTCATTGAAATCGTTCAGCAGCAACCTTGCATCGTCAGTCAGTACTGTCAGCCGCGGATCGCTCGAATACGAGACAAAACTGAGTAAAATAAGCACAATTATTCCAATTCTCATCTAAACCTCCTTGTCGAACACGAAATAAACGCAATGAGTAAAAAACGTTTTATCTATGATATTCATAATTTATGAATATCATACTTTAACTCTATTATCGTTGAACAACACTCACTCCTACTATTCGACCCCCATAAGAATAATCACTTTTCAGCATATGATATCTGCAGGTTAGATCGAGAATCCGGATTCAAGGACAGCATCTTTCGGAATCACGATAATCCCCTCCCGAATAAAACACTGATCTGAGGAATATTCCAGCACACCTGCGGAATTAACTAATCTGCATCGATCCCCGATTCGAGCATTCTTGTCAATGATCGCATTCTTTATCAGGCAATCTCTGCCTATTCCCAGTGGAGGGAGCTTCTTATCAGTGTTTCTAGGATCGAGATAGTACCCCTCCCAGTAATCCGCACCCATGAAAACGCAATTCTCCATAACGGTTCCGCTTCGAATCTTGCCACGCAAACCAACTATGCAGTTCCTGAGCTTGACTCCGATGACATCTGATGCATCGCAGATGATGGTGCTATCCACTTCACAGTTTTCCAATCTTGCTCCAGGTAACGCTCTCGCTCTTGTAAACAGTGGAGAAAAAGAAGTGTACATATCAAAACAAGGATCAGGTGAGGCCATATCCAGATTTGCGCGGAAGAAGCTGCTGATACTTCCGATGTCGGACCAGTATCCATTGAATGGATAGGACAATACATTGAATTCATTAATGGAGTCAGGGATTATCTCTTTTCCGAAATCAGTGACATCAGGCTCTCTTCCCAGAACTTCTTCAAGTATGTCAGGTGAGAACATGTAAATACCCATACTCCCAAGGTAGGGCATTTCAGCAGTTAATCCCTCCTGCGTACTGATAAGGTCCGACAGATCTTCAGAAGAAGGTTTTTCACAGAATTCGGTAACGACGCCGTCTCCTCCAACTTTCATGATACCAAGTAACGGGGCTTCATCCGCTGACACAGGCTTGGTGGCAATTGTTATATCGGAGTTATTTCTGATATGATATTCCGCAAACTTGTTGAAATCCATTCTATACAGCTGATCACCCGATAGAATCAGCACCAGATCAGGGGAAAGATTCCTGATATATTTCAGACTCTGCCTGACAGCATCAGCGGTTCCCTGAAACCATTCCCTGTTTTCTTCAGTCTGTTCTGCAGCAAGTATGGAGACGAAGCCTTCCGAAAATCTGTCAAATCTATACGTTCTGGCTACATGCCTGTTAAGACTCTCACTGTTGTACTGTGTAAGAACGAGAATATGTCTGATTCGATCATTAATGCAGTTGGAGATGGGAATATCGATCAGCCTGTATTTCCCGCCGATGGGAACCGCAGGTTTGCTCCTGTCTCGAGTGAGAGGAAAAAGCCTGGATCCCCTGCCACCTCCGAGTATTACGGCAACAATTCTACTCATAACTCCTCCTTGATATGCTGAATAAATAGAACTCCGCGGGAAGAATGAGTCAAGAAGCATATTACCACTGGATCAAACAAAATATTAAGTTTTATTAAATTCAATCTTGACATTTCTAAGATTTTCGTTATGATGCCTTTAACATTCAGGAGGTTCAATATGGATATTGGAAACGCAAGGTGTCCTGACTGCAGCAGACCCATGATGCCTACTTCGTGCGAATGCAGTGTCTGCGGAATACGGATGGAGGGTAATTTTTCCGTCTCAATACTCTCCCAGCTGTCACCGGATGATCAGGCTCTTGTTGTAGCTTTCATGCACAATTTCGGATCCATCAAGAAGATACAGGATCTGTTGAATGTCAGTTATCCTACCGCCAGGGCGAGAATTGCGGAAGTAATCAAAAGACTTGATTCAACAATGAGTGTGCCGGATGAGCATGGAGATAAAATTCTCGAGAAACTTGAGCGGGGAGATATCTCTTTCAAAGA
>DAOWAG010000079.1 GCA_030634715.1 Candidatus Aegiribacteria sp.
AAGCAGAAGAAAAGGCAGGGTCGTGAAAAGAAATCTCGGTCCCCATCCCGTTCCACCTGACCAGTCGTGAAGCATTCCATGTAGAACGAGAGACAGTACAAAAGGTGTCCAGAGTCGCCAGTCCTTCTGAAAAAACAGTGAAAATACGCACATAGGCGCAAAATAGAGAAGACCCTTCCCCGGACTCAGAAGCAAACCGACAATTCCTCCCCTGAACGGTTCAAGAACCATGGCAGGATCCTGGTTGTGTCCATCCAGAATGGAACTCCCGAATCTGTACCAGTTCGCAAAAGCGATAATCAGAAAAAAAGGAGCCATTCCTGCAAGAAGTTTTCTCATATTGGCCCAGCCGCTCCAGAACACAGGCAGGAGAAGCAGGCTGTCGAGTCTGATCAGGACAGCCAGACCCATGCAAAATCCCGCAATGAGCGCTCTGTCTCTGCATGAGAAGTAGAAACCTGCCATAGCTGCAGCTGCGGCAGCTGTTACATCAAATGACATTTTCCCATAAACCAGCGCCATTCCTCCAATAGCAACAGCTATCAATCTTGCGATGGAGACGTTTCCAAACCTCCTCCGGGCAACAGCAAACAGGAATCCAACCAGAATCAGGCTGAAACCTGCGTTGAGAACAGCAATTGAAATTTTTCCCGCATTTGATCCGAAAACAGCTCCGGAAAAAGCAGCCGGAATCAGAAGAACGGAATAGCCTATACTATGAGGTATGAAGTTCCCAGGTCTCACGCCACTCACAATCCATCCATACTCCCCAGATGCTGATAGAAAAGGGCGTTGACCTATAAGTGAGCCGGCTACTTCATACTGCGCAATTACGTCAGTTGTATACATTCTCCCGCCGAACACAAGAACAAGCAAGGCTGTCCAGAGGAGTAGCAGAGCGCGAAAATATGGATCCTGAACCAGGCTCACTACACTATACCGTAGAGGGTGTTCCGGAAGATCCCTCGCGCGGAGAAGGATTCCTTGAACCGGCAGAGTCCGTAATTAACATCCATATCCAGGGTAAAAGTGCCGAGATCCATGTAATGGTATCCCATTTGTTTTGCCCATCTGATAACTTCCATATAAACCAGATTGACAGGTCTGAATGCCTGATACTCCTGATCATGAGAGATGTAGAAGGCGAGAGTAACTCTGGAGTTGCAGTGGAACATAACCATCCCAGCCAGAACTTTACCGTCTTTCAGAGCAATGAACTGTTTGACACGATGGCTTCCCAGAAGATCTCTTAGAAGCTCAAGTTCAGCAAGAGTATGAGTTGGTTTGACACCATGGCGCTGTTGAAGATTTGATTCAAGCACATGATAGAACAGTGAGAAATCGGAGTTCTCCTCGACTGTGACTCCGCTCTTCAGAGCCTTCCTCACGCCACGTAGAGCGGATGAACGGAATCCCAGCTTGAGTTCCTCACCGAATCGAGTCAGGTCAATAACCGCTGTCAGTTCCCGTCTTCGATATTTATAATCGCGTTTGACCAGTGCGAACTCGAGGTAGTTATGAGGTCTTCGGTAGTAAGTTATCGGGGGCGGAGTCATCTCCAATCCGGTCCAGCCATGAGATTTGCAGTACGATTCCAGCGAATCAATCATTTGTTCCAGTTTCTGCAGCCCAAGAGAATCGGAAATCACCGGACCTCCATACGAAGCACCGGGATAGGACCGGAACCAGATACCGTCTTCCCTCTCAGAAAGGGCACCGGGAATAATGGATATGATTTCGCTGCCGCTTTCAGCTATCAGATGATGATTCTGAAACCTGCCTTCCGGATGATAATCGAGAAAATCAGGGAGATGAAATACAGTACCGTTATTTGAACGCAGAACGAAATCAGTCCATTTCTCTCTATCGTATTCTTCAGCGGGTCTGATCGATATCATCTTACTACTGCCACCTTTGCTCTGATTGTCATATCGTCCGTTTCTATAATAGCCATATACACTCCGGAGGACACATATTCACCATTGAATGAGCCATTCCATGACCATTCTTCCCAGCTCTCCGCCTGTATGCATCCAAGATACTGTCCGTCAAGAGAAAAAAGCTTCACGGAGATCTGCCGGTCAGTGCCTGTCCAGCAAATACGAAGTTCTTCATCAGCGGGAAGAAATGGTTGAGGGTAGAACAGAAGATCAGGACTTTCATCGCTGCCCTGCTGCACGATAAGAGTCCAGAGACCTATTATCGAGGAAAAATACAGTTTCCCCTCTTCCGGTTGAAAGGCGCTGAACTCATTTTCAACTCTGCTCGAAGGTATATATGGTGAATTGGTAGTTGTGAATTCAGTTATTTCAGTGTCATCCACGCAAATGATTGAGTTTCCCCCCATGCACCATATTCTTCCTTCGTTATCGACCTGGATTGTTTTTATGGATCCGGTTATACCTGAAATCTGTACAAAAGCGTTCTCCTGCCAGCGAAACAGACCGCTGCTGGTTCCAGCCAGAATATTGCCGCCATTATCTCTGGCAAAACAGAAAACCTGACCTGAGGAAAAACCCCAGGACGTATCGTAAGCCTCTCCATGTCCCGGATACCAGCTATCCTGTGATTTATCGAGAGGATTACCTCCATGAACAAGAAGCTGACATCCTCCATTTGAAGCAAAGGCTATCCACAGGCTATCCTGACCGCATGGATAGAGTGTTTGAATATTCTTCTGAGCAAGTCCATCAGCATCTGTTCTGGATGTCCACTCCAGATTGCCCGATTCAGGATCGCCTGACACTGCTACAATCCCGCTCATTTCATCAGGTGACTGCCAGTAGGCTTCCTGCGCGATCCATAGAGCTCCATTCTGATCTGAGAGCATCACAACCTGATTGTTGAGTAGAGGAGCAATAACCTGCACCACATCAGGAAGAACACCGGATAGGGAATCAGAGACATAGGTAATGACAGTATCATCCTCCATTGTGAATGTGTTTCTGTCATCAATCCATGTGAGTCCGAAATGATAACTGCCCGTCCAGATTCCTGGACTGGACGATTTCGCGGATGAATACGTTCGCAGAGATCTTGGCATATTCACTGTATTCATATTGAAGGTCATCCATCCACTGTCCGGATAACACACCATCAAACCTGTGTTGTGACTCCCGATGTATATTCTGCCGCTATCCAGGGTTATCTGATAGCAGCTTGATCCTGCCATTCCAGAAACGGGAACCGAAACCCATGTTCCAGCATCAAGATATCCGAGTCCGTTTCCGGAATTCACTACATTCACATCATTAAGACCATACCCTACCCAGATCTTTCCACAGGCAAATCCAAGGCAGGATGAGAAAGTACTGACAGGATATCCCTCTCCATATATTTCCCATACACCCTCTTCGACAAATCGTCTGACATTGATGCAGGACGCAAGAAGCCCATCGTCTGTTAAAAGAAGTCCGGTGACTACTGAATCACCACTCATTGAAAAATCGAGAAGAAGCCGCCAGCTGTCATTGCTGATCATCTGCGCGATGCCACCCGAGCCGAAACCAAATATAGAATCGGCTGAAACCGCATAGATATCCGAAATGCCAAGAGTAATTGTCGCTGTCTCATGACTGATCCAGGAATCGGGATTGAATGGACTTGCCAGAAGATCAAGCGAATAAACACCTCTATCGGTCGCCAGATACAGCACATTGGAAATACTCGTGATTCCTGTCACTTCACCAGCCCTGAAGCCCCCGCCAGTGGCGGACTCATCCAACTGCTGGAAGCCAACAGCATCACCCCGTGACAGACCGCCATCAGATCCAGCCCACGTATATCCACCGGCACTGTGAACTGAATACACTATTCCGCTTCCGGGGATACCCTCATAGGAGGAGAAAACTTTCCAGTTGTTATCCTGTCTCAGGGCCAGACCGCCGCCTTCTGTGGCAACCCATAACTGTGAATCCGTCACATACAGGTCATTTGTACTGTACCACGGCAATTCATCCGGATAGACAATCGTGTCATCCCAGCCGGAAGCAGGATCATAGTGGAGAATTCCCCCTGAAGTTGAACACCACATTGTACCATCCACATCCGCATATATTGATGTGATGTAGCTCTGGGATGTTTCAAAACCCCATTCGGAAGGACTGCTTGACAATGTGAATAACAGGAAAATGAAAGGAATCATTCAGATTGCTGCCTTTCAGAAAAGCCAGGGGAAACGGAGATGCCATACCATCCAGACAGCTTCCCATACAATACTTTTTGTCATTTTGGATGTACCTGCATGCCTGTCCACAAAGATGATGGGAACCTCTGTAATAGAGCATCCAGCTCTGTAGAGCTTGTAGGAAACCTCTATCTGGAACGAGTAGCCATCGGATTTAATTGAATCCAGATCAAGTTTTTCAAGAGCTGCTCTTCTGAAAGCCTTGAAACCTCCTGTTGCATCCTCCAGCGGTAAACCGGTTATAAATTTTGTATACCGGTTAGCGAGCCAGGAAAGCAGCAGGCGTGAGAGGGGCCAGTTGACGACATTTACTCCACTGCAGTATCTAGAACCGATGGCGACATCATTATTGTGAAGAGCATCAACAAGTTCCAGCACTTTTTCAGGATTATGAGAGAAGTCCGCATCCATCTGAATGATCGGATCGAAGGAATCCCTTTCCAGTGCCCATTCGAATCCGGCAATATACGCCTTACCGAGACCTGCTTTCTTTGACCTGCTGAGAAGATGCACTCTTCCAGTATGTTCCTGGTCCAGGACTGCATTTCCTGTTCCGTCCGGACTTTGATCATCAACCACGAGTATATCGGGCTTTATTTGAAGATCAAGCAGAACGGGAAGCAGGTTTTTTATGTTCTCAAGTTCATTGTAGGTCGGTACAATAATCAATGGTGTTTTCAAAAGGCCTCTACTTTCTACATTTTGTGCAATATAATCCATGAGCACGTATAGAAAAACATTAGACTAAAACACCGGGACGGAGCAAATGAAAATTTCAGCCAGGATATTGATGTTAGTAATTCTAGTCCTCTTCTCCATACCGTCTCTAGCATGGAAAGTATTCCCTCTCGTAAGTTATAGTTCCAGCTCAGGAGTACTTTTGGGAGGTATCGTCAGCCATAACATGATACCCCCATTCAGTCCTTCTGCCTTCAACTGCGTGGCATACGGCTATACCGGGGGAAGCCTTTTAGCCGGTCCGGAGTTCTTCTTCCCTGTGGGCAGTGGGTTTATGAGCATAAAAGCGGATTACAGGGTGGATAAAGGCTCTTCTTTCTACGGATGGAGTAACGATGGTGACAAAGATGTCCACACTTCGTACGACAGGGAGATGCAATGTATTTCCGGTATTTACAGATTCAGCCCGACACCAGGCATTTCCCTCTCCACCGGTATAGAGATAAACCATTCAACTGTATATGACAGATCGGAAGATATTCTCTGGGCTAGCTCACCATGCTCTGATTATAGCTCCCTCTGGAGCGCAGGACCGGTAATTGAAGCTCTCTGGACCTTTCCAAGGCTCATCGAGGGTTACACCTCAATTGTGACAGACTACCAGATGGGAAGCGGGTTTTCATACTCCAATGTAAAGGCATCTCTTGCCTTCTTCACTCCAGTAGGAGCTTCAACCACACCCGCTCTCCGAATCAGCGGGGAGAAACACTTTGGTACATCTGAGACTCCATTTCCATACCTGCCAAATCTCGGTGGAAACACCGGACTGCGTGGATATCATGACAGACGTTTTGGAGGTTCATGGACACTTCTTGCCAACCTGGAACTCAGGCAGAGGTTGTTCACATTCATAATTGACGAGAGCAATACAATTGAGCTTGGAGTCGTTCTTTTCGGTGACGCAGGTCAGGCGGTGAATGATCTGGATGATGTAGAGTGGGACAGATTCCACCTTGACGGCGGTCTTGGCCTGAGAATGACAATTCCTGGGGGAGCGACTCTCAGGGTTGATTTTGCCAAGTCTCCGGAGGGACTGGGCATTCAGATGGCTTTCGCTGAACTCTTCTGAATCATTTATCAGGTAAGGAATTTGCATGAATCACGCTCTGCTGAAAAAACTCCCGAAAACTGACCTTCATATGCACCTTGATGGTTCAGTGAGGCTTTCCACACTTATAGAACTTGCCAGAGAAACGAAGATCAAGCTTCCATCCTATACTGAGTCGGGACTTCGCGAAACCGTGTTCAAGGATGATTACTTTGACCTCGACGCTTATCTGAAGGGATTCGCCTACACTACCGCTGTGATGCAGACTCGAGAGAATCTTGAAAGGATTGCCTTCGAAGTTGCTGAGGATAACCAGCATGAGGGTGTTCGCTATATCGAAGTACGGTTCGCTCCGCAGCTTCATGCGAATGATGAAATGGATATTATCGAATGCATCAGGGCAGTCAGCGACGGACTCGAGAGAGCGACGACTGTATTTAATTC
>DAOWAG010000269.1 GCA_030634715.1 Candidatus Aegiribacteria sp.
GAACTGGGTAAACTGCATCATGGACCCCCCCTTGGTGCTTCCCACGGAAGCCAGTCCCGCGGAAGTGCAGAATGCATAAACCGCTCCCATGCAGAGAAACGTTGTGAAACGGGCATTTGAACAGGCAAACAGGTTGTAGAAATGCGCTTGGGGGTTGGCGGGTAGGATCTCGTCCCAGGTGGTGGTGGGTCCCTGTGCCCAGTAATGAGTATTCGGTCCCGAATGCACGAAGGGGCTTATCCATACGTAGGCATCAGGAAGCCTGGTCTCCAGATAATCGGTCCCGTTGGTTTCGTTGATATCGTTCACCAGTATCGTGTTGGGGTAGAGATACGGCATTGAGTTCCGGTAGCTGCTCCCCCAACCTGCCCAGTCATCATCCACATAACACAAAGCAGTCAGCGGATCTGGACCTCCATTCATCCGCCAGACATGGTTACGTTCGATATAGTCGTTTAACATTTCGATGGGATCACCCAGCGAAGTGAGATTGTCCATCTTGATCCGTCCGGTGTATATCTCCGGCTCCAGACTTCCACTGAATGTATCGTATTTGCCATCGGATCCTGGATTGCCGCTTGAGGGATAACCCACCCATAGATCCTCCCAGGTTCCGTCAAGATCCATAAGGAAGTAATCACAAGGGAAGTGCTCATTGCCTCCGAAGGAGTTCTCAAGCATTACCCATGCGACAGGGAGATTTCCCACCAGAACAGCGCCCTCCAGGCCATCGTTGTACTTGAATATAAGGTAATCCTTGAGATCCTCAGGAGTACTGTAGGTTATCTCCACCACCTCCCAAGAAAGCCCCTGTGACGCGATATCAGCCGTCCACTGTTCGAGGACTCCGGTATCAAGACTGTCGGTGAGTCCGTCTTCAAATATCAGCAGAAATTCCGCTCCATCGCTTCCCATTATGGTTCTTGCTGAGAACGGCTGATAATCGGGCTGTTCCTCGAGCCACTCTTCGTACGTTCCCGCTACATAATCCGGATCAGGGTTCCTCGTTACTGGAGTATCGTCGTAAACATCTCCCAGAAGAGCCAAAACTATCATCATAGGAATCATATCATCCTCCTGTACAGGGAATTATTCTCTCCATGTCAGCGCCGCAAAATATACTAATAACAGCATATATATACATTCATTCTTCCTTTTCTTCAAGTAGAACGAGAGTAGCGTCAGGTCTTGCTGATTCAAACGATCAGCTCTGTTTGGACATGATCTTTTCGATTGATATTGACATGAAATACGCTATTGCGGTCAGCAGGATTATTACAGCTCCGGGGGGCAGGTCGAGTATCCATGCCAGAAAGAGACCACCCAGGCTGAAGAGAGCTGCCAGAATCGAAGCCAGAACCATCATTTTACGGAGACTCGATGTGAACATCTCCGCGATTGCTGCGGGAACTGTAAGCATCGCGATGACCATGATAAGTCCGGTCACTTTCATCAGCATTACTGCTGTCAGCGCGGCAAGAACAAGAAACAGTCCTCTTATGAATCCCGTCGGAACCCCCTGTAATCTGCTGTATTCCTGATCGTAGGAAACCGCTAGAAATTCCTTATACAGGCCTGCAATGACAAGCAGAATTAATACATCAAGAATTCCCACAAAGAGAATATCGGATCCGGATACTGCAAGCAGGCTTCCGAACAGCCAGCTCATCAGATCCGCCGAGTAGGTTCCGGATATCTTGATAAACACCAATCCTGCAGCCATGCCCGTTGCCCATAGAGCTGCCATCGCAGTATCTGACTTTTTCTGCGCGGCTCCAATTACGATTGCAGAACCGATTGCGAAACCTGTAGCTCCAATTAACGGATGTATACCGATAAGGTATGCAAGCCCCAGACCTCCGAATGACGCGTGTGCTATGCTTCCCGCAAGAGCGGACATTCTGTTGACAGTGACCAGTGTCCCGATTATTCCACATGCGATTGAAGCCAGAACTGAGACTGCTATAGCGTGCTGCATGAATGTATAGCCGAGTGCGTCAATCACTGATTTTACCATTCTCATTAAAATTGTTTTTGATGCTGCTGCCTTCCTGATGTGTTCCACCGATGACACGATGGGGCACACCGTGAGAAATCAGCTCGAACGGGCATCCGTAGGCGCGGGATACCGCATCCGCTGAAAGTGTTTCTCCATGGCTTATCAGAGTTCTGTTGATACAGGCAATGCTCTTAATATGAGCTGAGACAGCTCCAACATCATGAGTTACAAGCACAATCGTAATACTGTCGTTCAGTTGAGCAAGCAGATTGAAAAAACTCTCCTGAGTTTCGTGGTCAACACTTGCCACCGGTTCGTCTAGAAGTAGAATATCGGGTTCTCCCGCAAGAGCTCTTGCAATAAGCACTCTCTGTTTCTGGCCTCCTGAAAGTGAATCCATATTGGCATTTAAGAGATGATGGATACCCAATCTTCGAAGGTTTTCCTCTGCTGCCGACCTGTCAGCAGCACTGAAGTGTCTGAAGAGACCGGAATGTCCAAGTCTTCCCATCAGAACCACATCCATAACCGTTACAGGAAATGACTTGCCTGGAATCAGCTGTGGAACGTAACCCATTCCTGCCCTGACTGTTTTCGAGGTAACCGATTTACCCTCAATTGTGATCTCTCCTTTCCAGGGTTTGATAAGTCCCAGGATGAC
>DAOWAG010000047.1 GCA_030634715.1 Candidatus Aegiribacteria sp.
GATGCTTAACAAGGAAAGCGGTGTTAAGGGTCTGTCCGGATTAACGAACGATTTCAGAGAGCTTGAAGATGCAGCTGGTGCCGGGAACCGATTGGCTCTCATGGCGCTTCATGTCTATTGCTACCGCATCAGGAAGTACATAGGTGCATATATAGCTGCAATGGGTGGAGTGGATGTGCTTGTATTCTCAGGCGGAGTCGGTGAATACAGTCCATGGGTGCGTGGTCTTGCATGTCAGGGTCTGGAACAGATAGGTATCTCTGTCGATGATATTAAGAGCAGATCCATTTTGCGCGGTGAAGACAAACTTGTTGACATATCCGGAGAAGACTCGCGGGTGAGGGTTCTTGTGATTCCCACTGACGAAGGACGAATGATAGCAAGGGAGACTATCAGAACGCTCGGATATCATTCCAAGAGCGAGCTGATCCGGAGTTTAGAAGACAGAAATACCCCGATCAGGGTCTCCGATCGTCATGCACATCTCTGCCGTGCCGATGCGGAAGCTCTTTTCGGTAAGGATTCGGAGCTTAGATATCTTCGCACACTTTCTCAACCGGATCAGTATGCAGCCAGGGAAACAGTCGATATTGAAGGTCCGCGCGGGAGCATACAGGGTATTAATGTCTATGGACCATACAGGGAGCACAGCCAGGTGGAAATTTCACAGGCGGATGAAACAATTCTTGGTTTGAAAGCACCTATCAGGAGATCTGGTGATGTTAAGGGATCTCCAGGAGTACTGCTCACCGGTCCTGCTAGTTCGTGCAGGTTGTCCTGCGGTGTCATTCGTTTTCACAGGCATATTCACATGACACCGGGAGATGCTCTAACCTTCGGCCTTAGGAAAGGCGACCGGGTTATGGTGAAAATCGAAGGAGAGAGAGGTCTGATATTCGACAACGTCCTGGTTAGAATTGATCCCGATTTCGAACTCTGTATGCACATCGACATCGATGAAGCGAAAGCCGCCGGCATCACAACAGAAAGTACCGGAGAACTCCTGGGTATTCACGACCAGAAATAATTAGATTGTGTCCGTATTTTTTCTGTGCATTTACAATTTCGGAACAGACATAGAGCCGCTCATCAATACGACGATCTTTGAGCTGGCTCCCTTCAGCGTAATTGCCTCTTTAACAGCTTTCTGAAGGTCGGATTTCGGGCTTATGAAGCAGGAACTCAACACATCTTCATCAATATCAGTGACTCCCCACATTGAACCTCGGATTGCTATTTCAGCCATTTTGCCTGCTTTGTGCCACCCAAGTTCATAACCTTCACTGAGTTTATTCAGAGTATCCTCCGGTGTGTTGCATGAAGCAAGTAATTTGATAAAAGCATCCTCTCCGACTCCCATTCGGCACTTGGAGACAAGGATGAGAATCCCGCCATCCTTCAAAGCGAGTTTTCCGTTATCAAGAGCTTTCTGGGATTGATAAAGGTCAATATCCATTGGGTAGGGGGCAATACTGATGACAATGTCAGCTTTTCCCGATACAGGCACACAATAGATATCATTGGCTTTATCGATGGCTGCGTAAAAACTCCCGTGTATGTGTCCCGCAGTAGCAGCATAGATGCGGTGCTCGCCGTCAAGGATCGTCATAATGGAAAAGATGGGTTTTTCAGCAATCGTCTTAAGGGCATCAATCATGTCTTCGTGAACCGGATTGCCTTCGAGAGCGAGAGCATGGGAATCAGGGCGCAGGGCATACTTATGATTCTGCTCAATTGTCTTGAATGATGCTATCCCGGGAAGGAATGCCTTACGACCGCCTGTATAACCTGCAAAATAATGCGGCTCAACTGAACCTATAATGACAATTTCATCCGCCTCAACACCCGCTTTGTTGACGTACATCTCTGTACCGTTTTCGGATGTACCGATATGCACCATGTCCTCTTCCCGACGGGCATCATGCATAATTATGTTGTCTTTGACCTCCGGATAAAGGCTACCGAATATCTCCTTCAGTTCGTCTTCCGTGGATGCGCGGTGAACACCGGTGGCAACAATGAACTTATGCGGTATTTTCTTAAGGTCATTCCAAATGAGCGATAGTACCTTCGCTGTTGGAGTGGGTCTGGTCCCATCATTCACGATCACAAGAGTATTACGGCAGTTCTCAACGAAATCAGAAAAGGAAGGGGAATCGATCGGGTTCTCAAGAGCTTCTCTGAGAGTTTTGCCTTCGTCAACAGCCGGGACTTTATTGGGATGAACCACTTCAGCATCATCTGGTAATTCAAGCGGAATGAAATCATCTTTTCCGTATGGAATATCGATCTTCATGATATTTCCCCCATTAATAGAGTTCTATTTATCCGCTGAGCGGTACCAGTTCAGGAAGCCACCTGCAAGTATCATCTCAATATCACGCTCTGAGAGATCATGGATCACCTGGAAACCAGTTCCCAATGTATGATTCTTAACCGTTAGAGGTTTTCTTTCAGAAAGGTTTTCAGTTGGATTTTGAATTTCAAGCTCATATCCGGTCTCAAGGTTGTCATAGTCAATTCTATTCTCAAAGCAGAGCGGCAATATGCCGAAATTGATCAAATTGGCTGCATGAATTCTTTCAAAGGAAAGAGCAAACACAGCTTTGACCCCGAGGTGCATAGGACAGATAGCCGCATGTTCACGGCTTGAGCCCTGCCCGTAGCTGATGCCGGCAACTATGAAGTTAAATGAACCACTTTTTAGATTCTCCCTGCATCGTTCCGGGAATGTCGGATCAACTCCTTCAAAAACGAAATCAGAGTATCTCTCTATGTTAGAGCGATATATAAGCCGCTTACCAGCGGGCATGATATGATCGGTGGTGACCTTATCACCGACTTTCAGTAGAACTTCTCCTCTAAGTCGTTCAGGAAGAGGATCGTTGACAGGTGGTGGACCGATATTAGGTCCTCTGACCGGCTCGGTTGAGGGGTCATGCTCATCAATGACCATACTGTCATCAAATGCGAAGACATCAGGAATTGATATGGAAGGCCAGGGTATCCCAAGTGTTCTCGGATCCGTGAACTCTCCGGTTATAGCGGATGCTGCCGCCACTTCAGGACTGACAAGATAAACTTGCGCGCTTGCAGTTCCTGATCTGCCTTCGAAGTTTCTGTTGGCGGTTCTGAGTGATACGGCATCCGTGTTAGGAGCCATACCGTTGCCGATACAGAATCCACATGTACTCTCTGCAACTCGAGCACCTGAAGCGATCAGTGATGCGAGATGACCGGAACCAGCGATCATAGAAAGCACCTGTCTCGAACCCGGACCTATAACGAGACTGGTATTCTCGCTGACGATTCTACCTCGAAGTATCTCTGCAGCCATAGCCAGGTCCCTGTAAGAAGAATTCGTACATGAACCTATACAAACTTGATCCACATGCATTCCGGTAAGTTCGGATACAGCCATAACGTTACCCGGTGAGTGGGGAGTTGCTGCCATGGATTCAATTTCAGAAAGGTCAACTTCAATTACCCTGTCATAAACACAATCGGAATCAGCCTTCAGCGACTTCCATGCTTCCCCGCGTCCCTGGGCAATTAGAAATTCATGTGTGATCTCATCCGAGGGGAATATCGATGTTGTTGCACCGGTTTCAGCACCCATGTTCGTGATCGTCGCTCTGTCCTGAGCGGTCAGAGTCGATAAACCGTTTCCAAAATACTCGATTACTGTTCCGACATTTCCCCTTGTGGAGAGGATGGAAAGAACTTTGAGAATGATATCCTTCGCAGAGACAAAAACCCCCAGTTTCCCGATCAGTCTTATACCTGTCACACTGGGGTAAGTGATCCAGAAAGGTTCTCCTGCCATCGCACAGGCGACATCGAGACCACCTGCACCCATGGCGAACATACCCATACCGCCTGCAGTGGGTGTATGGCTGTCTGATCCGAGCAGAGTCTTACCTGGGATTCCGAATCGTTCGAAGTGAACCTGGTGACAGATACCGTTGCCAGGTCTTGAGAATTGAACGCCATACTTTTTGGCAACTGACTGAAGGTACCTGTGATCATCCGCATTTTCAAACGCGCTCTGCACCATATTATGATCAACATAGGAGATCGACAGTTCTGTTCTGCAGCGATCAACTCCCATCGCTTCAAGTTGAAGGAATGCCATTGTACCTGTAGCATCCTGCGTGAGAGTCTGGTCAATTCTTATGGCAACCCTTTCTCCAGGTTCAGGCTTGCCTTTGACAATGTGTTCTCCAATGATTTTTTCCGCTACTGTGAGTCCCATTCTTCCTCCCGGAAAGTTCATGCATGAAGAGCCCCGGCGTGAACCGGGGCTCTATAATCACCTCAAAGCAGCCGATCAGCTTTCAGAAATCTGTGCTTTAAGCCAGCCTGTTTCAACAGATTTCGGTCTCGTGATCGGTTCCAACATTGCACGGGAGATTACTGCCTGAGCACACATTCCCATCGATCTGGAAACTGCGAAAAGTACAGTGTAGTATTCGAATTCGCTCATACCATAATGATAGAGCAATGCTCCGGATCCTGCGTCAACATTGGGCCACGGGCTCTTTGCTTTTCCATGTTCCTTCAGCACACCAGGGACGATTTCATAAAGCTTGTTAACAAGCTGAAGCACTTCATCTTCCTTGAAGTGTTTCAGACCGAATTCACTGAGTGCGATGAAACGCGGGTCTGTGACCCTGAGAACAGCATGACCGTAGCCAGGGATAACTCTTCCTGACTCGAGAGTTTCCCAGCACTCTTCCTTTATCTGCTCATCATCGGGTACTCCGCTGAACCTGTCGAGTATCCAGAGAACAAACTTCAGGCATTCCTGATTGGCAAGTCCATGAAGTGGTCCTGCAAGACCGTTCAAACCAGCAGAAACGGAATAGTACAGGTCTGAAAGAGCAGAGTTGACCACATGGCAGGTAAAAGCACTTACATTTCCACCCTCATGGTCACAATGAAGTACAAGGTAGAGCCGCATCATATCCTCGAAGACAGGATCATTTGTACTTAGACCAAGCATGTGGGCGAAGTTACCGCCCCAGTCAAGTTTGGGATTTCTGGGGATTCGAGGTCCTTTGTTAAATCTCATGCGATAGATACCAGCGGCAATTTCCGGAAGTCTTGAGAGTAAAATAAGAGCATCTTCAAGAGTTGATTCCCAGTAATTGGGTTTTTTAACGCCTGAATCATACGCTATTTTGAATCTGGATTCCCTCTGCATGGAGAGAATAGCAAGGTTGAACATTGCCATAGGATGTGAGTTCTTCGGCATTGCTTCAAGGATATTCCAGACATAAGCTGGTACTTCAGCCCTTTCATTGTATTCCTCCTGCAGTTTGGAGAGAGCTGCTTCATCAGGCAGTTCTCCCGTCATGAGAAGGAAAAATATTTCTTCGGGGATCCTGTCGGTCAGTTCAAGAATGGGTATTCCGCGGACTATAAGTCCTTTGTCAGGTTCGACGAGTGATGTGTTACAGATAAGACCCTTTACTCCCCGAAGGCCTCCTAATACCTGCTGGATTTTTACTTCAGAGACTGTTTTATCACCGTGTTCAACAACAAGTTCGCGTAATTCATCTCGCCACTTGGGTATCTTTTCACGAAGAATTTTTCTCAATCTAGGCATTTTTTCCTCCTTCCGGTTATTCAAACTCAGTAAATAGCTGCATGTTGAAAATATTGATGAATAATCATTAATGCAAGTTCCGTTTATCCTGATGTTTGGCGATGTTGAATTTGTTAGTGGTTTCCAGAAAAATTATTGTATTCTTTCGAGACTCAGATCTGGACAACATTTAATAAGCTGGTGAAAGATGCAGATTCGTCGTATTGGATAATACTGAACTCATCAATTGCAAATAAGAAACCTTTAGCGATATATTTAACTTTCATCATTCAGAGAGCAAGGAGGTCCAGAGTGTCGGAATTTAAAATAGTGAATATTCCAGAAGGTGATCTGATAGAGATCAAGAACGGTACACCGGTCATCGGTGATCATCCAGTCATCGGGTATCTCCGGGGTGATGGCATTGGTCTGGATATTACACCAGTTATGCAGAATGTTGTTGATAAGGCGGTGAATAAAGCCTATGCTGGAACAAGGAAGATTGCCTGGTGTCCGCTGTATGCAGGCCTGCAGGGACTTCAACACTATGGAAGTGAATTTCCGGATGAGACAGTGGAAGCCATTAGACATCTGAAGATTGCCATAAAAGGTCCCTACACAACTCCGATAGGTGAAGAAACTCATGTTTGTCTGTATTGCGCTCACCAGCAGTATCATCCTGGAAAATGTGATAAATGCAGAAAAGATGATGGTGTCTGCGAGCGGTTCCGTTCTATTAATGTTCGATTTCGCCAGTATCTTGATCTTTTTGCATGCGTCCGTCCGGTTAGATACTTCAAAGGTGTACCATCTCCGAACAAGTACGCAGATAAAGTTGATTTCATGATTTTCCGCGAGAACACCGAAGATGTTTATGCAGGGTTTGATTTTGAACGTGGCAGTGATACCGCACTTGCGATAATTGAACTTATTAAAGAAAAGACGGGCAGGCAAATTCGTACTGATTCCGGTATCGGTGTGAAACCAATCTCCGTCTTCGGTACAGAAAGGCTTGTACGGAAAGCTATACAATGGGCAGTTGACCATGATCTTCCATCGGTCACTCTGGTCCATAAGGGCAATATCATGAAATTTACGGAAGGTTCGTTCTGCAAATGGGGTTATGAACTCGCAAAGAGGGAATTCGGTGATGTTACCATTACTGAAAAAGAACTCTGGGATGAATTCGATGGTAGGATGCCCGAAGGAAATATCCTGATAAAGGACAGGATTGCCGATTCAATCTTCCAGCAGATCCAGATCCGTCCGGAGGATTATTCTGTTCTTGCTCTTCCGAACCTGAATGGTGACTATCTTTCCGATGCAGCAATCGCTCTTGTAGGCGGATTAGGACTTGGCCCGGGAGCGAATATGTCGGATGATATCGCTCTTTTTGAAGCTACTCATGGGACTGCACCAAAATACACGGGCATGGATAAGGTCAATCCCGGTTCATTGCTGTTATCAGCAGTTATGATGCTTGAGTATATGGGCTGGGGAGAAGCTGCGAAGATGATAAAGCACGGAATGGAGAGATCAATAATAGACGGTTTTGTTACATACGATCTGGCTCGACTGATGACTAGAGAAGGCAGAGAGGATGTCACCGAGGTATCCTGTTCAGGCTTCGGCAATTCCATTATTGAGCGTATGTAAAGCAGCAAAAGGGGTCAGGTCTTGCAAGACCCAACCCCAAAGTTTATTTCTGGTCGTGAACGCCCAGGAGTTCTCCGGTGCTTTCTGTTGTAATGTCAGCGGCTTTCGCTTCATCGACATCGATGTGCATACAGAGTTCAAAATCGGGATCAATTCTAACGAGAACATTATCGAATATCAGACCTCTATCTCCTTCGATTTTCACCATGACGCGGTCGCTATTCTTCAGGCCGAAGGTAAGCGCATCTCCGGGCGTCATGTGAATATGCCTGTGAAAACGAATAACACCGCAGGACAACCTGCACGAACCGGCAGGACCCCTCAGCAGTACTCCTGGAGAACCCTTAACATCACCAGATCTTCTGATGGGTGCTTTCAAACCAAGAATTGTTTCATCCGCATGTGAAATTTCCACCTGGCTCTGCTCCCTGTATGGTCCATAGACATTAATATCCCGCATGACCCCGCGCGGACCTTCAATATCAACTGTCTCCTTAGCTGCAAACAGATACGGTTGAGAAAGTGCGCGAACATGTGTTAGTTTCGAGCCCTTACC
>DAOWAG010000354.1 GCA_030634715.1 Candidatus Aegiribacteria sp.
CGAGTCTGAATCCGATCGAGTACTTCCTCAGGAATTATTTCCAGCAGAGTGATTCAAACACAACAGAAGAGAATAAGAAACTCTTTGAACAGAAAATGGTATCTCTTGCTCTGAAACTTGAATCAGGTTCATTCCCTTCTGAAAGTAAAAGTATAAATCTTGCTGAGGACCTGCGCCGATCAACATCCATTACCGGTTCATTACTTGGACACTCCTGGAAAGATTCGGTTTTTTACAGGATAGAACCCGGACAGAGATTCGAGAATATTGCTATGGCAATCGGGGCCTTGATCAGATCTCTTTCTACGCTTAAACCTCTGATAATCCTTTTTGAGGATGTACACTGGATAGATAGCGATTCAAAAAGACTGCTTCAGATGATATTAAGAGATATTAAACAATATCCTGTTGCTATTCTTGTTTCCAGCAGATACCGTGATGATGGATCAAAACCGGAAACAGGAATAGAGGCTTCTGTCAGTGCTGAATCAATCGATCTTGATCCGATAGATGAAGAGGCATCAATATCAATCATTTCCGCCGGTTTTGATGCAGAATCCGGAACAGAGCTTACGAGATTCATACTGGATAGAACAAAGGGGAATCCATTCTATATTGATCAGTTCTGTATGTATCTGAAAAATTCCGACATGATTACATTCAAGGACAGTGCATGGCACCTGACTTCCCGGGAAGTGGATGTGCCATCCGGAATAAAATCCATACTTGTAGCGCGAATTGACCGTCTTCCCCTGAAATTGAAGTCTCTTGTACAGATAGCCTCAATACTGGGTCAGGAGTTTGATATCAATGTGCTTTCTGAGGTATCCGGTGAGACGACCGCTAATTCCCTTCTCCAGAATGGTATCGTAGAGCGACTGTGGTCCAGAATTTCCGAAACTGAGTACTCCTTCAATCATGCCTTATATCGTGATGCAGCATATGGAATGCTTCTTGAGAAGGAACTCAGAAAACATCACAGAAAAGCTGCAGATACAATTATCAGGCTCAACAGTGATAACACTGATCAGGTAGCGGGTAAAATTGCTTTCCATATGGAAAATTCAGGGCAGAGTTCGGAAGCTCTTGACTGGGGATGGAAGGCAATGACTTTTGCAAGCCATAATTACAGACTGTACGAATGCCTTGACTGGGCAGATAAACTTCTGGAAAAGCTCATAACAAGCACTGAATCGGCCGGTAGAAATGAACTGCTTCAGAATGTGCTTTTCATGAAGAACAGAACTCTTTCCAATCTTGGCAGACACAGCGAACAGAAAGAGAACATTGAGCTTCTGAAAAAATTCTGCAAGGAGGAGAACTGGAAGAACAGGACAATTGATCTTTATATAATTCAGGCGGATTATTACAGCAAAATCGGTAAGATGGACGAAGCATTCTCTTTTTCTGAACAGGGATTGTCCGCAGCGGAAAAGGCAGGGGATAAGAAATGTATAGCGATGCTTCTCAGTAACACCGGTATATATCACAGGGCTGCAGGCAATATCGAACAAGCGGAGAAATGCTATAGACGCGCTCTTGAAGCTTATCGCGAGGCAGGTGATAGAAGGCTGGAAGGACAAACGCTTGGTAATCTGGCGCTTCTTCTCAGGCAACAGGGCTTGAAAAGCGAATCGGGAGAACTCTATAGAGAGGCGCTGAGAATTCACAGAGAGGTTGGAAACCGCAGAGCTGAGGGCTATGTGCTGACCGGTCTTGGTAATCTTCAGGAGGATGATGATAAAGCTTTGTTCTGGTTCAGAAATGCTCTGAGTATCAACAGAGAAGTTGGTGACAGAACAGCGATTGCCATTGCACTTGCAAATATAGGACAGATAGAATCCCAAAGAGGAAACTACTCCACCGCGACAGATAATCTGAACATGGCCTTAGAAATATTCAGTGAGATCGATAACCTTCCGCTTCAGGCAGGGACACTTCATATATTCGGTGAGATGTTCATCTCGCAGGGAAAACTGCGAGAAGCTCGCAAATGCCTTCAGGATTCGCTTGAGATAGCCA
>DAOWAG010000041.1 GCA_030634715.1 Candidatus Aegiribacteria sp.
CGGGACTAATTTTCTTATCCCCCCCCTTCTTTCCGTCTACGAAAAGGGCCATCTGCCTTCCTGTTAACTTACTACCGATGAGATGGGAGAACATTGTCATCTGCTTCTTCGCATCAATAATTCTTACCAGAGGCCGCAGCTGGAATTCACTTATTTCATCAGTGAGAAGAAGTTTTCTTCGCATTTCGGAGGGAAGTTTGATCAAATTGAGAATCTGTGTGATTCGGGCTCTTGAATAGCCAAGCAGTTCTGAAAGTCTGCTCCTGTTCTCGCATAATCCGTTTCTGAGGAGTCCATCGAAGAGTAGGGCTTCTTCAGTGCAATTAACTATGGATTCATGCGCCAGTGGGATATGCACATTACTGCGAACAACAAGTGCTCTAATCGAAAGGGGTTTCTTTGCGAGCATCCGCCAGAAGCTTCTATGATGAGCGAGAAGAGTATACCTCATGGACGCATTTTCTTCATCAGTTATCTCGAAATCCCGCTCCTCTATAAGAATTGGAGGAACATATGGTTCCTTCTGATGAAATTCCAGATCCCATTCATCAGGAGGATCCATGAAACCAATCTGTTCCAGCTTAATTTCCTCGAGCAGCATGTGCTCCAGTACTTCCCCGGATTCCCTCTTCTTTTCCATCATAATCCCCCTTCACCAAACAGGAATTCATCAATCAAATCCGGATCATCTTCCATCCAGTTTATTCCTTCGATTCTATTGAACATATTCTTCTGTCTTCGAACCAGGCGCCATGTATTTATGAAAATAGCCTCTACAATCTCATCTTCTGTAGAGATACTGCCATCGAGAAACGCGAGTACTTCACTGTATCCAATGGTCCTGCTGAGGGCGCTGTCCCGTCCCCATCCGGCACTCAGCAAAGCTTCAACTTCATCGATCAGCCCGGCATCGAGCATTTTTACAGCTCTCATCCGGATTCTCCGTCTGTGTTCATCCCTGGGAATGGAAATACCCGCAATAAGGTACTTCTTCCTTTCGGAAGGATCTCCACCCTTCCTGAAGGCTGATGGAGGTTTTCCACTCTGGAAATAAATCTCCAGGGCTCTTTCCTGTCTTCTCTTATCGCTTTCTCCAATTTTATCCGCGAATCCGGGATCGACTCTATGGAGAATCTCGTTGAGGATACCTGGTCTCTCAATCTCCATTGCTTTCAAACCCTCCCTGATCCCGTCACACCTGGGAGGCATCTCATCAAGAGAACCTGTCAGAGCAAGTATATACAGAGCGGTCCCACCTGATATCACTGGCACTGCTCCTCTATTGGCTATCTGAATAATCAGTTCCTTAGCCCTGTCGACAAACATTCCGGCTGAGAATACTTCATCCGGATTGATCTGATCAAGCAAATAATGCTTAACCTGAGATTGCTCATCAAGTGATGGTTTAGCAGTTCCGATATCCATTCCTCTGTAAACCTGTCTTGAATCCGCGTTAATGATCTCAATGCTATGCCTGTTCGAGAGTTCCAGCAGTATCCCGGTTTTCCCAGAGGCCGTACAACCGGTCAGAACTGGGGTTAAAGCAAGATGATCATCTGCCAAATCTTTCCTCCAGGTCTTCAAAGGAAATCTCAATGAGTGTAGGCCTGCCGTGAGGGCAGTGAAAAGGATCGGATGTTGAAAACAGCTGATCAACGAGGTGCCTTGTCTCAACTGCGGAGAGGGAATCACCGAACTTTACAGCACCAGCGCAGGCCGCGGCTGCAGCAACTCGCTCCCGAAGGGGCATATCCTCATTTTCGGGATTCTGGAGTGATTTGAGAATTTCCCGTAGCGCACTGATTCCGTGAAATGTGCCGGGGGGGACAGCGGTTAGAATGAGTGTATCATCTTCAATATGATATTCGAAACCGGCTCTGTTTAAAACCGCTCTATAGTCATCCAGATGGTCGAGTTCCTCTCCATCAAGCTTCACGTTCTCAGGCAGGAGCAATTTCTGTTGACCGGATTCAGAGTCATTTATGATTGAATTCATGACTGTCTCAAAGAGAATTCGCTCGTGCGCTGCATGCTGATCAATGAGAGCAATACCGGTTTCGGTAGATGTGACCAGGTATGCCCTGCCAATCTGTACAATTGGAAAGGTTGATTCAGATCTGTCGTATGCTTCAGTCGGGAGGGGTGAATGAAGCTCCATAGCAGTTCTGAACAGGTCATCCGAGAGTCCTGTAATCCTCTCAGCAGTGATTCCCGCGGTTCGGTACTTTGATCCAGCAGCTGACAGCATCTCCTTCTTTCGGGAATCCAGCAGATCACCAAGCGCTGATTCAACCGCAGCGCTGACCGATGAAGGTTCTCTGAACCTGACTTCCCTTTTTGCGGGATGAACATTCACATCCACTTCAGACGGTGGAAGCGTAACACTGCAGAACAACAGCGGATATCCGGCAGGTCCCGCAAGCACGGAATCAATTGGTCCGGATACCAGGCCCGTATAAACAAGCCTTCCATTTACAAGAATGTACTGGTGTGTTTTTCTGTTCCATCTGTTATCCGGAAACCAGATCAGACTGACATCAGTTTCTCCGGAATTGCCCTTTGATTCCACATGACGGTTCTCACCGGGAATGCCGTATCTGGAGCGCAGTCTATCCGGAATAGACTGCTCTGATGCCAGATAAAACAATTCCCTGCCATTATGAATGAATCTGAATGAGACATCTGTTCTAGGCAGTGAACAACCAGTGAGGTATTTCTCCACCCAGGATAGTTCAGTAGACTGCCTTCTAAGAAAACGTCTTCTTGCTGGTTGATTATAGAAAAGTCCTGAGGCGGTAATAGTTGTTCCCCTTGTTCTTGCAGCTGGAGAGACATCTCGGAGCTCCCCGCCTTCCATTCTCAACTTCCAGCCTTCAGAACCATCAGACGTAAGTATTGAAAAGTGAGTTACGGCTGCAATGCTTGGAAGAGCTTCTCCTCTGAATCCCAGGGTCGTCAAATTGTCAAGATCAGTCTGTGAAATGATTTTGCTGGTTGCATGCCGTTGTACGGACAACAGAAGATCATGCCTGTTCATCCCTGAACCGTTATCCCGAACAGTAATTGATTTTCTTCCGCCCTGTTCCAGCTCAACAGTTATCTCAGTCGCTCCGGAGTCAAGAGCATTCTCAATAAGTTCCTTAACAACAGAGGCGGGGCGCTCTACAACTTCACCGGCCGAGATAAGGTTGATAACGCTATCGCTGAGAACACGTATGTTATTTTGCAGACCTGGCAAAAGTATCCTCTCGGGATATATTGGTGCCGGGAGAGGGACTTGAACCCTCACGCCCCAAAGGAGCAACGGATTTTAAGTCCGTTGTGTCTGCCAATTCCACCACCCCGGCAACAATGTTCATTTGTTAACGCAGAATATAAGAAAGCATATATGGATGGGGTAGTACAAGCAACTGATGAATATCCGCAAAATATTATTATCAGCCTGTTACGAAGGCGTTTCCGACTTTTCATATCGAAAAACCAGAATATTCGGACCATCAACCGGATCCCATGTAGTGTAATTCCGATTGTATGCTTCTTCAATAATAGAATCAAACGTTTCATGAACGACAATTTGTAAAGAACTTTCTCCATGCATGCATGCAACGGTCTCAGCACCCTCAAGGAAACATCCGGGGTTATCTGATGATCCTCCCAGAGGCGTGAACTCACCGGAAGAAGTCATCATCATGAAGGATGCAACACCGTTAGTGTAAATCTCTGCTCGGGTCTTCGCCCATTCCATGCCTTCAGAACATGTCCTGGGATACTTCCACCCGCATGGAATATGCCCCGGACATATCGCGAAATCCTTCCAGGACGCATCAATCTTCTTTACGAAGGCATTGTGTTCCGGATTTTCTTTTGTCATAAACATAAAACCGTTTACTCTACTGAATCCCTGTGATTCCGAGATAATGATGCTCTCGGAATTCAGGAAGTATGTTGAAAACTCTACACACTCAGCTTCGCCGCTCTTGATTTTCCCCTTAGCAATCTCCAGCGCAGCATCGGCAAGCAGCCTTCCATAACCTTTTCCACGGAAATCAATATGAACTCGGAGCCCTTCAAGCCAGAGGACACGATCAGGCATCATGGTAATCCGAAAAGTTCCTATACCTCTGTTGTCAAGCAGACCTATATAAAAGCCACCATCTTCTATCCATGAGGGAGCAAGGATCTCAAGGTAATCATCTCCCTCCCATGTAGTTCTGGAAATGGCAGCGATATCATTCATATCACTTAAGCGAGCTGACCTGATGATTAATTCAGACAATATATCTCCCATGATTCAGGTTTTTGAATCTGTTTCATTATATTACTTGCTACTGCAGGACTACTTCAATTATAAAGAACAATAAATACTGCGTATGCAGATGATGGAACGGATAAAATAAATTGTCAAGGAAATATTCAATCGCAAAAGTTCGTAATATCGGAATCATGGCTCATATAGATGCCGGCAAAACAACTGTTTCCGAGAGAATCCTCTACTATACCGGTAAATTGCACCGCATGGGGGAAGTACATGATGGTGCAGCAGTAATGGACTGGATGGAACAGGAGCAGGAGCGGGGCATAACAATTACAAGCGCGGCAACTGCAACCGAATGGCGAAAGCACATGATAAACCTCATCGATACACCAGGACATGTGGACTTTACTGTAGAAGTTGAACGCAGTCTTAGGGTACTCGACGGTGTTATCGCTCTGTTCTGCGCAGTTGGCGGAGTTGAGCCACAGTCTGAGACAGTCTGGAGACAGGCGGAAAAATATTCCGTACCCAGAATAGCGTTCATTAACAAGATGGACAGACTGGGAGCGGATTTCTATGGTGTTGTCGACTCCATTCAAAAACATCTTGGAGCAAATGCAGTTCCTGTCACTATTCCCATCGGAAGAGAGGACAAATTCAAGGGCATAATTGATCTCGTCGATAACTGTGCTGTTTATTACGATAAATCTGACCGTGGAATGACCTGGCATGAGGAGCCTGTTCCGGAAGACATGATAGAAGAAGCAGAGAAATGGCGCAGAAATCTTATTGAAAAAACCAGCGAGTTTGATGAATCTCTGTTCGAAAAAGTCTGCGATGGCGTTACGGTCACTTCAGAGGAACTGAGTCTGGCTATCAGGAAAGCGACACATTCCCACACTGTCTGCCCGGTGCTATGCGGAAGCGCTTATAGAAACATGGGTATTCAAAGGCTGCTTGATGCGGTTATCTCATATCTGCCGAGTCCTCTTGACCTCCCTCCTATCAGCGGTCAATGCATTGACGGCTCTCCCATCGAAAGAACGCCCAAGGATGATGGAAGACTTGCCGCACTTGCTTTCAAAGTCGTAACTGACCGTCATGTAGGAAAATTGATTTATGTAAGAGTCTATTCAGGAACACTTGAATCAGGCTCCTATGTCTACAATTCATCCGCTGATAAGACTCAGAGAGCGGGAAGAATTCTCAGAATGCATGCGAACAAGAGAGAATCGGTGGATGCACTCTATACTGGAGAAATCGGCGCTGTAACAGGTCTTCCGGATTCTTCAACTGGAGATACAATCTGCTGTAAGGAGAATCCAATCATTCTCGAAGCAATTGAATTTCCAGCACCTGTCCTCAGCGTGGCTGTCATGCTTGAACGCAGAAGCGACAGGGACAGACTATCCCGGGCTCTGGTGAAGCTTGCGGAGGAAGACCCTACATTTACCGTATCAACCGATTCAGAGACTTCAGAAACGATTATTTCGGGTATGGGAGAACTTCACCTTGAAATTATCCTGGACCGCCTGAAACGGGAATTCGATGTTAATGTCACCACTTCACCGCCCAGAGTCGCATACAGAGAAGCAATCACTTCATCAGTTGATATCAATGAGAAACTTGTGAAACAGAGCGGTGGAAAAGGACAGTATGCCCATGTAGTGATGACTCTCAAACCCATGCCTGCCGGACATGGATTCGATTTCAGGAATAAAGTTACCGGAGGTAACATTCCCCGCGAATACATTCCTGCTGTCGAGAAGGGAATTGTAGACGCAATGAAGAAAGGCGTTCTGGCGGATTTCCCTGTTGTCGATGTCAGAGTCACGCTGCGAGACGGCTCCTTCCATGCAGTTGATTCATCGGAAATGGCTTTCAGAAGATGCGCTGCGATCGCATTCAGAAAAGCATTCATGAAGGGCAGCCCGCAATTGCTTGAACCTATAATGAGTGTCGTCATAACAACACCGGAAGATTATTCGGGAAGTGTTACAGGAAGTGTCTATGATAAGCGTGGAAATATAAAAGCACTGGATAAGCAGGGAAACGCTCAGATAATAAAAGCTCTCATACCTCTGTCCAGCATGTTCGGCTACGCAACTGATCTGAGAAACATGAGCCAGGGCAGAGCATCATTCACGATGCATTTTGAACATTATGAAGCTGTTCCATTCTTAATTGCGGAAGAAATACTTGCAGATTTAAAAGCGAGAAAAAATCAATAATTCAGGATTTTCAGTTTCTCTATCAGTCGCTTCAAGGCACGGGCTCGATGGCTGACGCGGTGTTTTTCCTCCGGAGAACACCGGGCAAATGTTCTATCCAGTTCGTTCGGAAGGAATACCGGATCGTATCCGAATCCGCCTTCTCCATCTCTCTCTTCAATTATTATGCCTTCCACCTCACCCATCTCACACAGTTCTTCACCAAGTGGAGAAACAAAAGCAGCAGCTGTTCTGAATGATGCTTTCCTGTTTGTCTCGCAGAGCATTGTCCGCAGAAGTTTCCGGACATTGTCTTCGTACGTGCATTCAGAACCGCTGAACCGGGCCGCGTATATTCCCGGGGCTCCGCCAAGCACATCCACAAACAATCCAGTATCATCCGCGATGGATGCTATTCCAGTTCTTTCTGTTACATCTCTTGCCTTCAGCAGAGCGTTTTCTTCAAGGGTTATTCCGGTCTCCTCAATCGACCAGTTCGGAAGAATTTCCAACACGGATACAACCTCAAAGGGCAGATTCTCAAGAAGATATCTCAGTTCACGCAGTTTGTCGGGATTCCCGGAAGCAAGCACAAGCTTATTCACTCCGAAGTCGCTTCTCTCTGGATGGGCACCACAATTTCCAATATGGCGCTCATAGCCTTCTCAGTCATGCTGTTGAGAGTCTCAATCGAAACCGTCCCCCCCTCGGCTGATGCCTGCAGCTCGACCAGTTCTCCGGTTTCCGTAGCAATCACATTCATATCCATGATAGCGGCCGAATCCTCTTCATAACACAGATCAAGAAGAATGCGGTCATCAATGAATCCCAGACTCAGACCGCTCACAAATCCTCTGAAGGGATCCTCCTTCATTTTACGCTCCACAATCTGGCGCTTGATGGCAAGACGAAGAGCTACAGCCCCTCCTACAATAGAGGCCACTCTGGTGCCCCCATCAGCCACAAGAACATCACAGTCTACGGTAATGGTCCTCTCACCCAGTCTTGCAAGATCAACTGACTGACGAAGGCTGCGGCCTATCAGGCGCTGAATTTCCTGCGTTCTCCCTTTCACGATTGCTCCGCGGTCTCTTCTGATCCTGCGATTACCGCTTCCCGGCAGCATTCCGTACTCAGCTGTAATCCAACCGGTATTCTTGCCGGTCAGGAAAAAAGGGACTCTGTATTCAACCGATGCTGAGCAAAGGATTATCGTTTCTCCCCACTTGATAAGAGCACTGCCATCGGGAGAAGGCTGATAACCTGTCTCAATTTCGATCTCTCTTAGATCGCTGTCTTCTCGTCCATCAATTCGCATTTAATTCCTAACGTTATTCCCCAACTTCAACCTGAGTAACAAGAGGTATCGTCTTTCCAAGAAAACGCTGGGCTATCTCCTGGAACTTCAACGGTATGTCACTCACATAGAAATTGTTTACTCCTGAATCAGTATTTGATCTCAACTCTCTCTCATCCAGAATTTCAGCAACCAACGCAGCCGTGGATTCGGCTGAGTCAATGAGAGTGATATCATCTCCAAGAATATTTGACAGAGCCTGCTTCAGCAGCGGATAATGAGTACAGCCGAGAACCAGGGTATCAATTCCTTCGTGAATGAGCGGGGTGGTGTATTCCTCAAGGACCAGCCCGGTTATCCTGTGGTCAAGCCAACCCTCTTCAA
>DAOWAG010000426.1 GCA_030634715.1 Candidatus Aegiribacteria sp.
CTGTTACGGTTAAGATCCGTACAGGCTGGTCACCCGAAGAACCTGTAAAGGACAGTCTTCCGACAATTCTTGCTGATGCAGGGGCGGCAGCGATCGCGGTTCATGGCAGATACCGTTCTGATATGTTTGCAGGCAAGGTCAGAAAATCTGAGATAAAACGCATCGTCAGTTGTTCTCCTGTTCCGGTTATAGCAAATGGGGATGTGATAAATGTTGAAGCAGCAATTGATTTGAAAGAATCCACCGGGGCTTCAGGATTGATGATAGGCAGAGGTGCTCTTGGCAATCCATGGATCTTCAGGGGGTTGTCAGGTGAACCGGAACGAGCTGCTGTAAAGACTGGAGAGCTTACATCAGTTATCAGTAAACAGTTTGAGATGATGAGGGAGTATATTCCCCCGGAGCATGTATATCATATATTGAGAGGGCATCTTCTGCAGTACTTGAAAGGATTCAGGGGAGCATCCGCCCTTCGCGGGAAAGCAGTGCATGTGAATAGTCTGGCTGATTTGAATAGTGTGCTTGCCGAAGCGGAAGAACTTCTGAAAATGGAAAGGAATTACCACACTTGAAACATTTTCTGATCTTGCTCTGCTCTTTTATTCTAATCGGGTCAGCCTGCGGTCCCTCCGATTCAGTTCTTCTACCAGATAGAACTTATCTTGAGGAAAACGAGTACTGCGGATATATCTGGCAGGAAGATGATAGCTGGGCTTTTATTGCGTGGGCGATAGATATTCAGGATGGAGCTGAGATACTGGCTATCCAGTCTGGTTATCTTCCTCAGGAGGTTCCTCAGCCGGGTGATGAGATAAGGTTCCCTTTTCCCGAGGATCTCTCTGATGCTCTTGAAAAGCGCCTTGATGCCGCACGACTGGTAAGAGAAGCAACTGAGATGCTTGAATCGAAAGATACATCATCTGTCTGTAATCTTCTGAATGCAGCAATGGACACTGATCCTTCATGGTCTATTCCAGCATATAACTATGCTCTTATTCTTCTGAGAACTGAAGGACCTGAAAGTGCTCTGGATTTGCTACAACCATGGTCACACAAATTTGACGCAGCGCTGATACAATCAGAAATTGCCTGGAATAACGGTGACCCTGATGAAGCGCTCCGGCAGCTTGAAATATGTCTTATGGCGGAATCACCACCCTTTGAAGCGCTTGCCGCCGCTGCCCTGATCTACACCGTAACAGGACACATTTATCAGGCATCAGGTATCTGGAGAGAAATACTCACAAATCCTGAAGCAGATGCGTCCATCAGACTCATGGCAATAAAATATGCGATTCTATTCGAGCAGCGGCAGCAAATCCGTTAAACAGCTCAAAACACTTACGAATGCTCATTCGGGATTGTGAACTGGTGATTCTCAAAACGATCACCACCAAGCCAGATGTCAATCTTGATGCCTTTGCCTGCTCTTGAGACATCACAGTGTTTTACCTGCCAACCGAGTAGATTTAGCCTGGAATATCTTAGATAGCTTCGATAGTTGAAGGCGGTTTTGA
>DAOWAG010000265.1 GCA_030634715.1 Candidatus Aegiribacteria sp.
AACATCACGTCTTACACCCAGAACTCCCTGTGCGAACCAAAGAGGAAATGTGTCATTATCTCCATTGGTGATCAGAACAGCATTTTCAGGGCAGCTTTCAAGAAGATTTATACCGTAATCCCGCGCAAAGAGAGATTCCGATCGGTCGCACCTGTGCATATTCCCTCCCAGTGACGCGAGCGGTATCAGCAGAACAAGCCATGACAGTCTTGATTTTTCAGAGAAGAAATCTTTGACTAATGATACAAGTCCTATTCCGGAAAATATCGCAAATAAGGCGAACGAGGCTCCGAAGAAGTAATCCCGCTCTCGCACCTCTCCAAGCGTTGTACCCTCAGCACCGGTTTTGAAATTCAATATGAAGAATATGAAGAGAACAGAGGACATAAGGAACAGGAATCCGAGGTACATCAGAAGTTTTGGCCGTTTCATTCCAATGACAAATAATCCGTATATAGCCCCGAATAGCAGGATTATCTTCAGAAGCATCGATACGGCAAAACCACCCTTTTCACCAATAAGACGATCCCATCCATCATCGACACGTCCGGACTGCCATGACAGGTACTCAAGATACAGTTTCATCTGATCGATAAATGGTCCTTTTCTTTCGAGTATTGATGTGCTTCCATACTGCTCTCTGCTGAAAGCTTTTGAAAAGGCGGTCCAGTCAGATGCATCCGTTTCATTTATTTCCGGATTCTGCACAGCCCTGAGAGGCATATAGAGGTGAACACTGAAAGCAAGCACAACAAGACCCAGCATTGTGAGAATAAACCAGGATTTCTTCCATATAATGCTTCTCTTCCGAAACGCGTAAATCAGATACATCATCAGAATTGGAGGACCGGTTATCAGGGGAACGCTTCCATGATTCGCTACCGCGAGAATAAGAAGATACGAGATGAGAAGGAGATACCTTGCTTCCCCCCAGCCACCACTGTCCGATTTGGTCTTCTTCCTGCTTCTCTCGGCGTACCTGCTAATCCAGCAATCAAATAGCAGCAGGATAATGAAAGTCAGAAGAAGTGCTGTGGCGTATGTTTCCGTAGCATTGCTGTTCCTCCAGATGGAATAGCTGAATGCTGCGATTAATCCAGACACTACCGACATTGGTCTGTACCATTTCCGGTCGAAATTCATTCTGTGACCCCATCGCTGCACTAACCGAGTGAGTATTCCAATCGCAAAGGCACCGGAGAATGCACAGAGCAGATTAACCCTTGGAGCTACAGCCGGTATGAAAGAAAAGAGAATTGTGCTGAATCTTCCTAGAAGAACGAATAATGGAACACCAGGAGGATGAGGTACTCCTGCTGTCCAGGAGCAGGTCAGGTATTCTCCGCTGTCCCAGAAACTGACGCTTGGCGCAAGTGTAATAAGGTAAACAACTCCGGCTGCGATTCCAACAAGAATCGCTATGATCCGGTCAGTCATGATTCTTTTACTATCCTCGGTTTGTATTCTCACTCTTCCCCCTTGGATGTGCTTTTCTATAGGCTTCTCTCAGTCTTTCCCTTGTCAGATGAGTGTAAACCTGCGTTGTTGAGAGACTGGCATGTCCAAGCATTTCCTGCACAGCTCTAAGGTCTGCTCCGTTATCGAGCAGGTGTGTAGCAAAACTATGGCGAAACGTATGCGGCGTTGCTCCTGCCGCTCTCGCAGCCTTTCTGACTCCGACTGCAACAATACGGCGGATATCTCTCGGGTCAAGCTTTCTACCTCGGAAGCTGACAAAGAATGTATCAGGATCGGGATTATAATCTCGAATAAGTTCACTTCTTGATGACAGCCAGGACTCAAGTGAAATGCAGGTCAATCCGGGCACAGGGACAATCCTTTCCCTGTTTCCCTTTCCAATCACTCTAACCTGCTTCTGTTTGAGATCCATATCGCTCATCCTCAATGTTACAGTTTCAGCGGCTCGCATACCGGTACCGTAAAGCAGTTCAACTATTGCCCTGTTCCGCTTTCCAAGAGCAGTATTGTCATCGTAGCTGTTTATGACTTGAGTAACTTCTTTAATACTGAGGAATCCTGGAAGGTTCCCTGATACCTTTGGCATAATCAGCAAACGAGCTGGATTACCGGATATTCTATCTGTTTCCTGAAGCCATCCGCCAAATGTCCGGAGAGACGATACTTCTCTCGCAAGGGTCTTAGAATCCAGATCCCTTCCAGCTTCATGTCGAAGATAACTCCGAAGATTCAACGTATTGAAACTTTCGGTAATGTCTTCTTCGGAGCACCATTCTATGTATCGGTATATATCTGCTCTATAAGCCCTTATCGTATGTTTAGAGAATTTTCTTCCGTAGAGAAGATCCTGGCAGAACTGCTCTATCAATTCGATATTCTCTTCTTGCAGCTTGGACACCAGATACCTTTCTTTCTTTCTTCAAGTATGGGAAAGCCACACCTCGGACAGATCCTGTCAAGAGGTTTATTCCATATCGCATATGTGCATTCAGGATATCTGCTGCAGGAATAAAATATCCTCCCTGTACGGGATCTTTTTTCCACCAGTTCTCCCCCGCAGTCAGGGATTGGACAGGATACTCCAAGTGGAACCGGTTCAGTATGACCACAATCAGGGTATTTGTCACACCTCAGATATCTTCCATACCTTCCAATATTCAACAGAAGTTTCCCTCCGCAGACAGGGCAGGATCTATCCTC
>DAOWAG010000143.1 GCA_030634715.1 Candidatus Aegiribacteria sp.
CGTTGCTTTCGCGAATGTGCCAGGCATCCAGCAGTCTGTTTTCAGAACTGGCTCCTGTCGCATATGATAATGGATATAAGCTCTTCGCATGGAGTATGGATGGAAACTTGCTGGATATGGGCAGAATCGATATGACTAGAGAGAATATTCTTTCTGGAGGATCATTTATTCATCCAGCTGCATCTGTTTCAAGTGACGTTGTTCTTGAAGGAAACTGGAATATCGGACCAGGATGCATTCTTGCGGGTGGAACTGTTTTGAGTAATAGTGTGATGCTTGAAGGTTCAACACTGGAGAATGGCTGTCTTGATGAATCCATTCTTCCATGGTTCTGCAGCAGTCGAGATGGAAAAGTCGTATGAGACACTTGAATGCTCAACTTGTCGGCTGGGTTCGAAGCAGATTGGGTGACAATATCGCAGTAGATAAACTGTCTGGTGACATCTCAGGCAGGTTATTCTGGAGAGTCTTCTCGGGTCGAGACACTATGATTCTCATGGACAGCGGTAATACCCCGATATGGCCGTGGCTTGATATTCATGACCTTCTTGTACAAAAGGGATTCCCGGTTCCATCAGTGGTGGATTGCGATACAAAACAAGGCTGGGTTCTGCAGGAAGATCTTGGTGATCTACGGCTGACCGATGTTGATGACGATGAGTATGTCGAATACATTGATGATGCTCTTGATCTTTTATTTCGCATGCAGCGCGAGCTTAACAGCAAATTCTGCTCAGGTTCGATTGCCGGCAGGAGGAGTTTTACTCCTGCATTCTTTATGGCAGAACTGGAGAATACTCTTGAAAGTCTTTTTTTCAGACTGCTTTCCGTTCCTATGGATGATCTTCTTGCGCTGCAGGTGGAAATGAGGAACCTGTGCGCTATGATTGACGGAGATACGGTATTCACTCATAGAGATTTTCATTCAGCTAATCTGATGATACACAAAAAAAGACTGATAATGGTTGACTGGCAGGATGCGCGATTCGGTCCACCGGCCTATGATCTGGTCAGCCTTCTTCGAGACAGTTACAGAGATATAGGGTTATCATGGGAAGGCAGGGCCAAGAAGTTCGTTAACGCTCAGGGTAACCTTAATATGTTCCAGGTCGCGCTTGCGGCATGCCAGAGGAATCTTAAAGCCGCTGGCACATTCTGCTTTCAGTACAGGAAAACAGGTGATGAGTCATTACTTAGCTACCTTCCAAGAACTTTCAGGTATCTTGCTGACTATGCCAGAATCTGCCCTCAACTTGAGAATCTTGTCGACAGTGTTTATAGTGCTCTTGATGCCTGTGCCGGAAAAATAGATCTGAGGGATTTCAGACATTCGAACATACCGGAGATACTGGAGAAATGACATACATGAAAAGAAGAAAACAATGAAAAGGATTCTTACAGGTGACAGACCAACAGGTCCTCTGCATCTCGGGCATTATGTAGGTTCATTGAAGAACAGAGTAAAGCTTCAGCACGAATACGATACATTTATTATTATCGCGGATGTTCAGACACTGTCAACGAATTTTGATCACCCTGAACATCTTCAGGAGGATGTCAGGCAGGTTGCACTGGATAACCTCTCCGCAGGTCTCGATCCAGGCAGGGTAAGCATATTTATACAGAGTATGGTTCCCCAGATTGCGGAATTAACCGTAATCTTTTCTATGTTTGTGACAGTCAACCGACTGAGGCATAATCCTACGATAAAGACCGAAGCAAAGCAGCATGGATTTGAAGAGAACATGACCTATGGTTTCCTTGGATATCCCATCAGCCAGGCAGCGGATATACTTTTCTGCAGGGCGGACATTGTTCCTGTAGGCGAGGATCAGCTTCCGGTTGTTGAGGTATCCAGATTCATCGCGAGAAGATTCAATGAACTCTACGACAAGGTTTTTCCGGAACCGGAAGGCCTTGAGGGTGAAATCCCAAGACTTGTAGGGCTTGATGGACAGGCGAAGATGTCAAAATCTCTGGGCAACTGCATATATCTGAGTGATAAATCAGAGGATGTCAGAAAAAAACTCATGTCCGCCGTAACCGATCCGGCAAGAATTCACAAGGACGATCCCGGTCATCCGGAGATATGCACGATCTTCTCCTACCAGAAAGCGTTCAACGGTATTGAGGCAAAGGATATCGAAGAGCGCTGCAAAGCGGGGTTAATTGGTTGCGTATCGTGCAAGAAGAGGATGTTTGAAGTACTGGAAGCTCTTCTGGAACCTATTCGAGAGCGAAGAATCAAGTTTAAGAAACCGGGCAGAGTCGAAGAAATACTGATGTCCGGAACGGAAGCTGCCTGCAGAGAGGGCGAGAAGACCGTGGAACTCGTCCGAAAAGCCATGCACATCAACTACTTCGACTGAAAGGCGGGATTGAATGAATCTTTACAACAGTCTTACGCGAAAGAAAGAGAAATTCACTCCTCTCAATCCGCCTCATGTCGGAGTCTATGTCTGCGGTCCGACTGTATACGGTCACAGTCATCTCGGACATGGGAAAAGCTATGTGTCGTTTGATATTCTTATTCGCTACCTTCGGCATCTCGGTTTTAATGTGCGGTACATACAGAATATTACAGATGTCGGTCATCTTACCGATAATGCCGATGCCGGTGAGGATAAGGTCGAAATTCAGGCTAGAATTGAAAAACTTGAACCCATGGAGATGACCGAGAAGTACACGAAATCGTATTTCGATGACATGGACGCGCTTGGAGTGCTCAGACCTGATGTATCACCAAGGGCTTCAGGACATATCCCCGAGCAGATAGAACTGATTAAAAAACTGATTGAGAATGGGCATGCCTATGAGAAAAATGGCTATGTCTACTATTCTGTAGCCAGCTTCCCTGAATATGGAAAGCTTTCAGGCAGGAAAATCGATGAACTTGTGGCGGGAGCCAGAGTAGCAGTAGACCATCGAAAGAGAGACCCGAGGGATTTTGCTCTCTGGAAGAAAGCCGGGAAGGATCACATTCTCAAGTGGAATTCTCCATGGGGATGGGGATATCCCGGATGGGCTATTGAATGCTCCGCGATGTCCATGCGCTACATAGGAGAAACACTCGATATACATGGTGGTGGTCTTGAGAATATTTTTCCTCATCATGAATCAGAAATAGCTCAGAGTGAGGGTGCTAATAGAAAGCCATTCGTGCGGGTATGGCTCCATAATAACATGGTTACTGTTGATGGGCAGAAAATGGGCAAAAGCTTGGGTAACTTCACTCTATTGAAAGATATCTTTAAGAAGTTCGATCCAATGGTTGTCCGACTGTACATTCTCAGAAGCCATTACAGGAGTCCGCTTGATTTCTCAGATCAGGGTCTTGAATCAGCACAAAGCGGACTTGAACGGCTGACAGCGTTCAGGGCTCGACTGAGCAGCACTCCGGCAGCAATCGATGAGGAACCCTCATCTGAAGCTGTATCTCTAGTTGAAAAAACAGTAACTGATTTCAGCAGGTCAATGGACGATGACCTTAATACACCTGGCGCTCTGGCGGCGATTTTTGATATGGTTCGATCCGGAAATTCTCTGCTTGATTCGAAGGATACTCCTGCGGACAGAGCCCTCCTCCTAAAAACTCTGGATGAGCTTTCAAGCGATATTCTGGGGCTTGATCTTGCGGGAGTTGATTCGGGCTCTCATGTTGAAGAGCTTTGCGATGTTCTTGCTGAGACAAGAGGTATTCTGAGGGATAACAAACTCTTTCAGGCCGCGGACCTAATGCGTGAGCAACTGAACAGGATAGGCTACATCGCAAAGGATCTTCCAGACGGAAAAAGCGAAATCAGACAACGCTGAAATATGCGGGTATATACGGGTTAGCGTTCTCGGTTCTTTCTGACATTCTCAGAGATGACACTTTCAAGAAGATGCCTGTTGTGAGATGCTGTGTCCGCCAGGGAGGCGAACAGGAGCAGCAGTACTGAGAATGTAATCAGGAAAAGGCCACCGATGGCAACTCCGGCGAAAGGCGTTACCCGGCCGGTTATGAGCCATCGTGCAAGCACAAACATATCTCCTGCAAGTCCCAGTATCATCAGGATAACCGCGGGGGTTCCATAAAATTTCCAGGGTCTGTGATCATGGGCGATGGAGTACATCGCGGCAAGCGATAGAATGGCGTATCTCCATATACTGCTTGCGATTCTGGAAGAACCAACCGGTCTCTCTCCAAGCACCTCTACCGGTACTTCAAGAATTGAAAGCCCTTTAGTGGCCAGATCGATGATGACTTCCTGAGTATAGGTGAATCTGCTGAAACTTGATAACTTTTCGAGGGCAGCGGGACCGTAAACCCTGAATCCGCAGGTTGCATCCTTTATCTGTAAGCCCGACAGCCTGCTGACAAGCCTGGCGACTCTTCGATTCC
>DAOWAG010000130.1 GCA_030634715.1 Candidatus Aegiribacteria sp.
CATTTGATTCTCTTTCAATAAGTGATCTCGAGAATCCATATGCTTCCTGCGATGAACTTCTGCAGGTTGTAAAGGTATACATGCCGCCTGATACATCAAGAATCGGTTATGTGTTCATTGCTTACGGTAAGGGTTATTCAAGCACATTACAGACAATGGTTGCAACTCGAATGGATGGGCGAATTGCAGGAACGATAATTCTATCCCAACAGGAAACGCCCGGTCTCGGAGCAAATATCGTCAAACCCGCCAAACTGATTGGGCATCTGACCGGAATGACCGCTCAGGAGTGTCTTCTGAAGAAGGATGGCGGAGCAATTGATGCCATGACCGGATGCACAATCACTTCCAGAGCTGTCGTTAATTCAGTCCGACAGGGGCTTGAGGATATGGATGGAGCCGGATTGTTCTCCAATGATATTGCCGCAGATGAAGAACTTTCGGAAGGAGGTGCAGAATGAGCCTGATGAAGGATCTCACTAATGGAATCTACAAGGAGAATCCCGTATTCAAACTTGCTCTGGGAATGTGTCCCTTCCTTGCGGTGACTACTTCTGTGGAGAATGCTCTTGGCATGGGTGCTGCTGCCACTTTCGTATTGATCGCGTCGAATTTTCTGGTCTCGCTTTTCCGTAATCTGATTCCGTCAAAGGTCAGAATTCCATGTTATATCGTGATTATCGCGACTTTCGTAACACTGGTTGACATGGTTATGCATGCATATCTGCCTGCACTGCATAGAAGTCTTGGAATTTTCATACCACTGATCGTTGTGAACTGTATTATTCTCGGCAGAGCGGAGGGTTTTGCCAACAGGCATCCTGTGCTAAGCTCGGTTGCCGATGGAATTGGAATGGGTATCGGCTTTACGATGGCAATGGTTGTTCTCGCGACTTTCCGGGAACTCCTTGGCAATGGAACCTGGCTGAATATAAACGTCCTTGGTTCTGCTTTCCAGAACCAGCCATTACTGATAGCGATACTTGCTCCCGGAGCTTTCATACTTCTCAGTTTCATTATGGGATTCTTCAAAATACTTGAAACCAGAAAAGGAGGTCGTCAGTAATGAATGCATCAGCACTTCTGTCAATGCTGCTTGCGGCGCCTTCCTCTGGTGATCAGGGATTTGACTTCGGTAAGATGATGGCGATTATTATTGCTGCAATATTCGTAAACAACTTCGTTCTTTCAAGGTTTCTGGGGATCTGCCCGTTCATTGGAGTATCAAAACAGCTTGATTCGGCGATTGGAATGGGAGCCGCGGTAATTTTCGTCATGACTCTGGCGACGCTTGGCTCCTGGTCTGTTTATAACATGCTCCTCGTTCCTCTGAACCTTGGATATCTCAGAACCATTGCATTCATACTGATAATAGCTTCACTTGTTCAGCTTGTTGAGATGATTCTGCAGAAATTCAGCCCCTCTCTTTACAGGGCACTGGGTATCTTCCTCCCATTGATAACCACGAATTGCGCTATCCTCGGAGTGGCTGTACTGAATATCGACGAGAAATACAGCCTGGGTTATTCTCTGGTGAATGCTATAGCTGCTGGAATAGGTTTCACGCTTGCTTTGATTCTCATGGCTGGTCTAAGACAGCGACTTGAGCTTGCGAATGTACCGCCTGCGTTGCGAGGGAAACCGATGGCTTTTCTGATTGCAGGAATAATGTCGATAGCCTTTCTTGGTTTCGCAGGACTGGGAGGCTGACATGAATTCAGGTTTGATTCTGCTTGGGATATTGGTTGGTCAGGATTCGATTGGAGATGCTGTCATAAATCCAGTTATCGTGCTTGGCGCGATGGGGCTTCTTCTTGGGCTGGGTCTTGCATTTGCAGCATTTAAACTTGCTGTGCCAAAGGACCCAATGGTTGAAAAGATAAGTGCTCTTCTGCCAGGTGTTAATTGCGGTGGATGCGCTTATGCCGGTTGTACTCAGTTCGCTGAAGCTGTGGTCAGGGGTGATGCCCCGGCTAATGGATGTGTGGCAGCGAGTGATTCCATCAATGCCAAAATAGCTGAAGCTGTTGGAGTGGAACTATCTGACAGTACAAAACTTATAGCTCTGGTTCACTGCAACGGGGGACACTCAGCAAGAGATGAATTCGAATATCATGGTCCCTCGGACTGCGTATCAGCTACCCTGATTATGGGTGGTCAGAAAACCTGTTCTTATGGTTGCCTTGGATTTGGCGATTGCGTTGAAGTCTGTCTTTTTGATGCTATCATGATTAACGAGAACGGTATCCCGATTGTGGACAGAAATGCGTGTACAGGATGCGGCAAGTGTATTGAAATCTGCCCGAAAGATATCATTGAACTTTGGCCTGTGAACAGGGAAGTTGTTGTAGCATGCGCAAGTCTTGATAAAGGTGCATTCGCCATGAAAGCATGCACGATGGCCTGTATTGGATGCAGGAAATGCGTAAAAGCCTGCCCTGTAGAAGCCATCATTGTGGAGGATCTCCTGGCTGAAATAGATCCCGACAAGTGTATTAACTGCGGGTTGTGTGCCGCGGAATGTCCCACCGGAGCGATTCTTGATAACGCTCCAGCCAGACCGAAAGCGTATATCGACGGTAGCTGTATCGGATGTACTCTTTGCGTAAAAGTATGTCCAGTGGATGCAATTCATGGAGAACTGAAGGAAAAGCATGATGTTGACAGTGAGAAGTGTGTAGGGTGCGGTCTCTGCGTTTCTAAATGCCCCAAAAACTCCATCCGCATGATAGGGGCGAAATCATATCAGTCGGGGCAGGAGTTTATAGTATGAAGGACATTGAAATCAACAGGAAGCTGAGAGAGTTACCCGCTGTTCATGAACTTGCAGAAGAGCTAAGGAGTGAAATTCCTGACGCTGCTCCAGCTGCTGTCCGTGAAGCTTGTCGAAATACACTGGAATCTGAACGGACCAGGATCCTTGACGGAAATGAATCCTCGTCACTCGATGACTTGAAGAACCACGCGATAAGTGAGCTGAAATGCCTTACCTGTTCCAGCATGAAGAATGTGATCAATGCTACAGGTGTGATTCTGCATACCGCCATTGGAAGAGCTTGTCTTCCTGACAAGTCGATTGAGGCAGTACATAGAGTGGCAAAAGGTTACAGCGTGCTTCAGTGGGACGAAGATACCGGCAGAAGAGGGCATCGTGATATCCATACCGAAAAGCTGATCTGTGAACTGGCCGGATCAGAAGCGGCTACAATTGCCAACAACAATGCAGGCGCTACACTCCTGGTTCTCTCCGCTCTGGCAAAGGGCAGAGAGGTTATCGTTTCCAGAGGACAACTTGTTGAGATAGGGGGATCCTTCCGGATACCTGAAGTCATGAAACAGAGCGGTGCTCATATGAGAGAGGTCGGTTGCACAAACAGGACCCATCTCAGAGATTACCGCGAAGCTGTCAATGAGAATACAGCAGTGATACTTCGTGTTCATCCATCAAATTACAGAATCAGAGGATTCTTCAGTGAGGTTCCACTTGAAGAACTTGTTGAACTCGGAAAAGAATTTGAAATCCCTGTGGTTGATGATCTTGGAGCAGGGTCATATGTTGATTTACAGCATTTCGGACTTCCATCTGAACCTACAGTCCGAAGCAGCATCGAAGCTGGTGTCGCTGTTGTTACAAGCTCCGGTGATAAACTGATCGGAGGCCCGCAGGCCGGTATTATAACAGGGCAGAGGAAGTACATAGACATTATAAGGAAGCACCCTCTGGCCAGAGCGCTGAGAGTTGGAAAACTGACAATAGCTGCGCTGGAGGCCGCTCTTGTCCTTTTCAGAGAGGATCCTGAATACCTTATCGCCAATCATCCCCTTTATAGGATGTTTGCCCTTGAGAAAAGTGAACTGAAAAAGAATGCCGATGAATTCGTTTCAATGCTTGAACTTCCGGATTCCTGTTCCGCGACTGTTATTGAAACAGACAGTTACGTAGGCAGTGGTGCTCTACCGGATCATGCCATACAATCTTATGGAGTTGCTATCTCATGCCCTGATCCGGAGCTTCTCGCACGCGGATTACGTCTTGGATCACCTGCTGTGGCTTCGAGGATCGAGGATGGTGTTCTGAAATTCGATATGCGAACATTACAGCCGGGTGAAGCGAAAGAACTCGCATGTCTGGTAAATACTCTGGTGGGGGAGCTATGGGCGTAATCGTAGGTACTGCAGGTCATATTGATCATGGTAAAAGTTCGCTGGTAAAGTTTCTCACAGGAACAGATCCTGACAGATTAAAAGAAGAAAAGGAACGGGGAATAACGATTGAGCTCGGTTACGCATTCATGCCTGTTCCAGATGGAGGAAAACTCGCTTTTATAGATGTACCCGGACATGAGAAATTCATTAAGCAGATGGTTTCGGGTGTTGCTACAGTTGACTGTTTTATGCTTGTGGTAGCTGCAGACGAGGGAGTTATGCTCCAGACCCGGGAACATTTGGATATCCTTAATCTTCTTGATGTTAAGAACGGAATAATTGTACTCACGAAGTGTGATCTTGTCGATGAAGAGATGCAGGATCTGGCGGAGATTGATATCAAGGAACTTCTGCTGGATACTGTCTTCGAGGATACACCTGTGTATCGGGTCTCATCGCAGACAGGTCAGGGAATGGACAACCTCAGGGAG
>DAOWAG010000215.1 GCA_030634715.1 Candidatus Aegiribacteria sp.
ATTTCCTGGTGAACAGACTCTGTCATTATCTTATCTCCCTGGAAAAACATGCCAAGTAATTCATCTGTTGTATTTCGCGATGTGCTGGTGAAATACGGAATGGTTACCGCTCTTGATGGTCTTGACCTTGAGATTCCGGAGAAGGGTGTATTCGGGCTTCTTGGAAGAAATGGTGCAGGGAAGACTACAGCCATCAGGGTGATTACCGGACTCGTATGGCTCTCTGCAGGTATCCTGAACGTGTTTGGAGAAAATCCATGGAAAAAAGGATTTCCCAGAGACAGGATTTCTGTTCTGTTTGCCGAAGATGGTCTTAGTCCCTCACTTACTGTTCTTGAGAATCTGAGAGTCTGGGCCGGATTTCATGGCTTTAAAAAAGAGGAGTCCGGAATTCTCGCTCGCGAGATTATCCGGGAACTGGGAATTGAAGATATGAAGCAAAGCAGAGTGGGTGATCTCTCAACCGGTAACAGAAGAATCGTCGCAGTTGCGCGGACTTTCATGCTGCCCTCTGATATGGTTGTTCTTGATGAGCCTACATCCTCTCTTGATCCTGTCCGAGCTACCGAAATAAGAGATGTCATTAAAGCTCTTTCCAAGAGCAGGCTCGTTCTTCTTTCCACTCACAATCTTTCAGAAGCAGAGGAGTTATGCGATACTGTAGCAATAATTGATTCCGGAAAGCTGGTTCTGTCGGGTAAACCCGGAGAACTGGACAGCACTTCCGCAGATAACTACACAGTTACTATTGAAGAGGGATCTCTATTGTTCAGAGGGAAATCATATTCACCGGGAGAGCATGGCTCCGTGACTATAAAATGTTCTGATCCTCCTGCTGATGTTCTAGCTGAGCTTATTGCATCCGGCAATCGCGTAATCGAGTTTAAACAGTACAGAAAAAACCTGTCAAACATATTTATAGAACTCACAGGAAAGAGTTCGCAATGAAGGCTGTCATCCTGAGGGAATGGCTCAGATTCTACAGAGCTATGGGAAAGATGGGTCTTCTAAGGTTCATAGCCATCTATGGAGTCATATTCGGGTTCATTCTGCCGGGATCATTTGCCAATCCAATTGCTGCATTTGCGGTATTTGCATTAATACCTCTTTATGTCGCGGGTCCAATTGCAGTTGACGCCATTGCGGGAGAGAGGGAGAGAAATACACTGGAGACTTTGCTTACAGCACCGTTATCACCTCTGGAATTTCTTGGCGGTAAGACTCTCTTCTCCATAATGATCGCTGCCGGTACTTCATGGATGGTTATGCTGCTGTTTACAATCTGGTCAATAGTACGGGCTCGACCATTGCCCTCACTCCCGGTTTTCTGGGCTGTTCTCGCCGGAGGACTTGTATCTTCAGTTATTGGAACGCTTGCGGGACTACATGTTTCCATGAAGGCGAAAACGGTCAGGAGCGGACAGCAATGGTTCGCGGTGGTTCTTATGCTGATTGCATTCGGTATTCCGCTGAGCATAAAATTCCTAATTCCATTCATCCCTGAATCCCTGATGAGTAGAATCGCTCTGATGTTTGAGGGAGGGTTGTTTTCAGCTGGAATCCTGCTGATAACTGTTTTTGCTATTCTAGTCTGTACTGCGTTATGGCTGTTCCTTCAGAGGCGGGTTAAAGGGCTCTGGAGACTCAATCCGAAGAGGTGATATGACTTGATTGGAAGTGTAATGGTTCAGGTTACAACTGCTGCTGGTTCAAGGGAAAACGCCGAGAAGATTGCTCGAAGTGCGGTTGAGAGCAAACTTGCGGCATGCGCTCAGGTGAACGGGCCTGTGACAAGTTACTTCACCTGGAAGGGCGAGAACTGTAAGGAGGAGGAATGGCTATGTGTTATGAAAACTCTGTCATCCCTTTCCCGGGAGCTCATGGAATTTGTTAAGAGGAATCACCCATACGAGACGCCTGAGATAATAGTATCTCCTGTAATCGAAGTTCTGCAGGAGTATCTGGACTGGATGACAGAAGTAACTTCAGTATGACCTGGTCTATTGCGTGAGTGATTACTGTACGCTATAATAGTACACATGTCATACAAATCAGAACATATGACCTATAATAGAGAACAATATGCTTGAGTCTCTGCTTGGGTCCACTACTCGCGAGCAGGTTCTGCTCTTTATCCTGGCTCGGGGTGAGGGTTATGCCCGTGAGATTGCCGGATTCTTCAGTGCAGGTCTAGATCCCGTTCAGAAACAGCTGAAGATACTTGAAGCCGGTGAAATACTACAGAGCTGCTATAAGGGAAAGACCCTTCTGTACAGGTTCAATCCTCGGTACCAATTCATCAATGAACTGAAATCATTACTTAATAAGGTTCTCAAACTCTATCCTTCAGACCTTCGAAATGGTCTGACTGATGTGAGTGAGTGGGATAGGACAAGCGCTTCAGGAAAGCGGAACAGATATGTAGTTCATGGATACAGAAGGGATGAATAGACAGCTATTACTAACTCGATTATCAAAACTTGATTATACTCAAGAAGATATACCGTGGAGGCTCTATGATTAAAAGAATTATCTATGTGCTTATGATAATAGCATCCTTGCTGATTATCAGCTTCTCCACAGTCTATATCACCAGGGAGTTCACAAAGGTAATTACATTCTCGAGCATGGGGGACATGTGGAGTTTTCTGAGACTTCGCGAGGATTCACCATTTGCGAGATTTGCAGAAGTCGATATTAATGATTTCAAGAGCCCTCCATATCCTGAGCGTGGTGACATACTCGTAAATATCGCTGGATTGCCATCTACATTGGAGAATTACTTCAGCATCTTCAATGTCGATACTCCGGTCGGCAAAGAGTTGGTAATCACATATCTCCATAACAATGAAACACTCACGACTACTGTGATAACCAGATCAATTCCAGTATTAATGAAGCTTCAGATATGGGTACTGATTGTATTGAGAACATTGATCGTGGTTGGTCTGATCCTTGTTGGGCTCTGGGGATTTCTGAAGCGTTCGCATTCCTCTCCCGTTCGTACACTGACTTTATTCTGCTATACTCTTGCTCTGTCTCTAACTATCACCAGTCCCGCAATTGCGGATGTTTACGCTTCATTCCAGATACCGGTATTTGTCCTTATCCTGTTTATGGCGTTTGCGTTTTTTACACCTGCATTCTGGCTGAAACTCCACATGCTGTTCCCCACTCGGAAGAGCTACTACGTTAAACACCGCCTCTTTTTCAATATTATTCTCTTCCTTCCAGGAATTGCATTCGGATCAGTTCTG
>DAOWAG010000151.1 GCA_030634715.1 Candidatus Aegiribacteria sp.
ATGGGCCTATACTAAACCGATCGTACTCCTTGCGGGGGAACAGAATATCGGCGCAGCGGAAGCTTTCGCGTCTGTCATGGGTCAGATGTCCCACATAACAATCATCGGTGATACAACCGGTGGAGGAGGGAACATACCGGGTTATTTCGGTCAGAGATACTGGCCTTTGTGGGATAGCTGGAAGATTACGTGCCCCTTCGCCAGAGTATTCACCGCTGATACAGTCTCAATAGAGGGTAATGGCATACTGCCTGATATTTATGTTCAGACAACCCCTGCTGATTTTCTCGCGGGGCATGATCCCGTACTTGAATATGCCATCGAATGGATAGCGGAAGAAACTGTTCCTTAATCCGAAGTCAGGACTATCAGGTATTCACCAAAAGAGGGCGCAATAATATCCCTTGGGAAGCCATCGATACTGATAACAGCAACCACTTCAGGATCCATATTGGATAATGGGAATCCAAACACTGTTATTACCGTATTTCCCGATTTCGTCCTGCTTAAAACAGAGAGATTACCTGAATAACCTGAATTACCGTTGAAACACATATCTATTGGATGTCCTTCTACACTCTCTGTTGTTTCCTCCAATGTTTCAACATAGCCCCGAAAAAAGCATACATAGCCGTTTTCCTCCGCCCACTCGGGACAGCTAACCATGAAGACATCATCTCCTGCCATGGGAATGACACTGGAACATGGTGCGCGTGTCTCAACCTGCAGAAGATGTGCGTTTTCTGAAATGTCAAGCCATATGCCGTAGATTGAACCCAGATCGTTCGAGCAGACTGCCACGATATGACGACCGCCGGATTTCTCAATCATTATATCGGCAAGGGGATATGAAGTATTGGAGGTGAAGCCTGTATGATTGTTTGAGGTCCAGATTTCGCCAATGTAATCCTCCAGGGTATCGATGAAGTAGAGTCTGCTCTCGGTTGAAGACGCGCAGATCGCGCCCGGTTTCGATCCGGGGATGAACTGATCTTCGACTGAATTTGCTGCAACATCAACTTCGATCACCTGTGATCCCGGCCCTAGGACGTAGAGATTTCCATTATTGGCGATTACCGCGTCACCGTAGCCAGTTCCGGAGCTTCCTCCTATAACGTACGAAGTATCAATGGTCATCTGGTCCGAATCTATTCTGTAGAGTGTTCCATCGGCACTGAGCATGATTAGCTTATCAGGTCCGTTGGAAAGGAGAGTTCTTCCCTGTGGCAGCCCGTCCATGGATCCTTCCACCATCCAATCGGAGGAGCGGATGAATGTAATGCGACATTTATCGCTGCTCTCGTACTCCATTACTTCGTGGCATCCGAGGGCTGTCATCAGCAGTATCAGAATGGGGAATAAGATGGCTTTCATTAATGATTCCTCCAGATTTCCTAGAAGTATATATCAAGACTCAGCAGAAAATGCCTTGCCGGTGAATAAGCACCGGGATTACCCATTATGCCTCCGGGTTCTCCTGTGTTCTGATAGTAGGCAGTATCGAATATCCTGTCCAGATTGCTTCTGTTGAACAGGTTGTAGATGGTCATGCTTGCCCTGAATTCCAGTGTGTTCACCCAGAAACGGCGTGACAGCTTCATATCGGTCTGCATGGTCCAGGGGTAGCGCTCAGTGTTAACCCTTGGAATATCCGATGCCCCTGAGGGCGGAGAGTAGGGGAAACCGCTTCCGTAAGTCCAGTCTACGGCCAGTTCCAAGCCCTCAAGAGGATAGACACCAATAATCCTGGGTCCGCCTCCTCTGGGAACCGCGTAATTAACATGCGCCGATGCAAGATGTCTCTGGTCCCAGTCAAGGTAGTTATCCTCTGAGGGAGGAATTGTATCACCCTGTGCGGAATATTCGTACTGGGAAGTTGCTGACGAGTACTTGCCCTTGGCAACCGAGTATGTGTAGTTGATGCTTCCTGAAAGATAATCTCCCGGAAGTCTCAGGAAGGTAATCTCCACACCGCGAACTGTACCGTGGCTTTTATCATTGCTGTACTGGAAGTAACTTCCCAGACCCTCATCGTAATGACTCGATGTTCTGACAAGCCCGGTTATATCCTTGTAGAATCCTGATACAGCCATCGAAGCACGATTTGTGAAACGGTGTCTCAGACCCGCTTCGTAGCTAATGGTCCGCTGGGCATCAAGATCAGGATTTCCTACGATGGTTGCAGTTTCAGATGCGTTGTAATCGGTTCCAAAATACATCTGATTCATATTGGGCATCTGGAAATAGTGACCGTATGTACAGAAGAAAACATCCCTGTCCGATACGGGATTGGTCATTCCTATCCTAGGGCTCACCTGATACTTTGCCGAAGCTGCGTGGAATTCGTAATTATCAGGGGAAACCAGCTCAGCATTTGGTTCAAAATAATCGAATCGGAGACCGGTATTGAGAACCAGACCGCCGGTAAAGCGGGAAGATATTTCCGCATAAATACTTCCGGAATATGGATACGCCTTCCACAGGCTCGCGTAAGTGGTGAGCCAGTTCTCAACGAAAGCGCTGTAGTCGTAGAGGTCATAGTAGTTGACTTCGAGTCCTGTGCTCAGCTCCATGATAGTGTTCAGCTTGCCTGTGAAATCAAGCTTCCCGGTTGTGACGTAATTGCTTGATTCAAGCCAGATATCAGGATGGATACCTGAATGGTAGAATCCCGTTGAATCTGCAACTCTCGGTTCAAGTGCTGAAAAGTATATCCAGTCGGAGGGTGAAAATCCCTCACCGAGATATCCTCCGCCCTCAGCTCTGATTCGCTGCCACTGACAGAAACGGTTCCAGCTGACCTTGAAATCAATAAAAGCTCTTTCGCCGAGCATCTGAGTAAGACCTGATGTAACGCCGAAATCCTCTTCAAACCTGATTGGAATTGCGTAATCGGGATTACGAGCCAGGTAAGGTTCCCCATCGATATAGGCCGGATGATCGTAGAGGGACCATGTCCACTCATCCCATCCATTCTGTCTGTAGTAATAATGACCATTCAGCCATATTCTTGTCCTTCCGGATGGCCGCCATGTCAGCTTACCGCTTCCGTTGACAAGGTTCTGCCAGTTATTCTCCCAGTTGCCCCGGCTGTCCTCCAGGTCGTAACCGCTCCGCATCCATTCACATGCTCCGAAGAATCTTACTTCACCAGGCAGTTCGATTCCTATGGCTGGAAGAAGATAACTTGTAATAGGTTCTGGTCCTCCGAATGCCAGTTCACAATTGATAAGGTCACTTCGATAATTATCATTCTCAGAGGGTTCCGAGTAATTGCGGGATTCGCTCTCGTAACCGAATACTGTCATGTTGCCATGGCGAATGTGAAACTCGCCCTCGTAGCTGGATCCGCCTTCCTTTGTAACCAGATTAACTACTCCGGACATCGCGTTCCCGTAACGGGCACTGAGTCCACCGGTAATTATGGAGGTCTCGGACAGAGCAGAAAGGGGAACGCTTGAAACAAAAGCATTTGTCACGGGAGAACGCATGGAAACACCTTCAAGAAGGAAAGCCACCTCTCCGGACCTGCCACCCCTTACATGAATCTCCCCGCCCTGTGCAGTAATCCCTGGTTGCCGCTGGACAATATCCAGCACTCCGGCCACAGGCATTGTTTCGATTTCCTCGCGGTCGATCACATGAATGGTGGATGGAACATTCTCAAGTATCAGGTTTCTCTGATTGGTCACCTGAATAACCGTTCCCCCTGAAGTTGACTCCTCCAGAACATAATTGATGTGTGTTATCTGATCGGATACAACTGTAACACCCTCTATTGTGACGGATCCCATTCCCATCATCCTGGCTGTTATCGAGTATACGCCTGGGGAAAGCCTTGGGATATAGTATTCACCGTTCTCATCTGTCATTGAGCCGAAGGGGGTATCTTCAATTATTACGCTTGCTCCCACCAGCATATCTCCTGAACTGCTGCTGACAAATCCTGAAACAGAACCGGTTGTAGCAGCCGAAGTTATTCCGAAGATCATCAGAAGACAGAAAATGACAGGAAAAGATTGTGTTGAGTTCCTGAAAGATAGGTATCCCTTAAATAGGTTATCTTGCATACAAATCCCGATCCTTATTGGGTTGCAGAATCATGGATTTCCTTTATTTGGAATTCCATATGCTCCTGAAAATGAGTTAAGAGAACTTACTCCAGTTAGCATGCTAAAGCAAGCTGATTTCTATACACTCCTTAGAAAATTGCATAGATGAAAGGTGCCAGAGCTGATCCCTGCGCAAATATGATTATC
>DAOWAG010000284.1 GCA_030634715.1 Candidatus Aegiribacteria sp.
CCGGTGGAAACCTATACCTCATTTACAATTGCCAATGAAACAGGTCTGAATACCTCATATGTGGTATATAAAGATGAATCCTCTTCACGTACCATTCTTGGTTTCTTTGAACAGTCCCTGTGGAAAACCCTCAGCATCACCCGTTCAGATGCCAGGAAAGCCTGCGAAATTATAGCTGTTCCGCTGGAAAAGGTAATGGTACCCTTCGGTATCGAGTAATAGGTTACATACTTCAGCCGTTCATTGAGAGCACTTTCAGGGTACTCTGCAGCTCCTGAATCCTACTCTGCTGTATGCGGATGAGTTCCAGGAGCTTATCTATGTCATAGCCTTCGGATTCGGGTGTTTCATCAATGCCTTGAAGCGAGGCCAGGTCATTTTCCATTTCGATGTGTGCCAGTTCGAAGGAATCCGCATAATAATCAAGTTCCAGGGGCATTTCCGGAAAATTACTGCTCTGGATGATTTTCTGGGAGATTCGGTGAATCTCTTCTGTGGCAATGTCTTCCTCATTATCCAGGATAAAGGGGCGCTGGCTGTTGATGGAGCGGTTCACCATTTCATCATGTATGACGGTTCCGAGGCATTCCAGGTTGATTGACAGGTTCTGGGAACAGAGATCCCGTAGCCCCTCGGCAAGACTCACATCTTCAATGCCATTGATTTTGTTCAGGATGAGCTTGGGCTGCAGTACTTCCAGAAAGGCTTCGGCTTTTTCGCCTGCGGCAGGATTGATTTCGGTAATATCGACAATCATGTCTGTTACGGTTTTTCGCTCTCCGGGGCGCCGTTCCTTGAGAACTTTTTTCAGATAGGTAGTGATTTCCTTATCGGAAGTAAAAGCCCGCTGCAGGAAACGGAATACGTAATTTTTCAGGAACGAGTAGGCGTTCATCACCGCAATTGTCTGTGGTGTTGTTACAATAAGCCCCGAATTGGATATAAGAAAAAAATCAACAACCGTGAAGTTGGTCCCGCCTCCCAGATCGACGATAATGTAATCGGCATCAATATCCATCAAGCCCTTGACGATTCTTGCCTTTACCGATTTCGTGAGTTCTCCTATGCCGTAGACCAGTACATCCCCGGGAATGAAATAAAGATTCTCCCAATCCGTGGGGCAAACGAGCTCGTTAACCGAATAATTCCGGCCTGAAACAAAGTTCCCGATACCCGGATTGATATTGCGCAGCCCGAGTAGTGTGTGCAGATTGGATCCGCCGAGATCGAGGTCGACGAGAACGGTCTTCTTTCCGTACATGGACATACTGAGGGCAAGATTCACGGCTATAACACTTTTTCCGACACCGCCCTTGCCGCCGGCTACCGGAATAATTTTCCGATCAACATTTTCGTTCAGGATCATAAGACCTCTCATTTTACACTTAATGGATTATCTCCTCTGAGGGGATATCATGTAAACAGATGAAATAGAAACAGCATGACGTCATCCTGAGATATCATTATGATGGTATCATCAATGAAAGGCAGTACAGAGCAAAACAACATTTCAGATGAACTTGTCCTCAGACGGAAAATCGAGGATTTCTACCTTCCTATACAGCTGGTGGAAGCTATCGTTGAGGCCGGGGGAATACACACCAAATCCAATGAAACGCTTATTGCCATCGGATTTCTGGACATTTCCCGATATACCTTCCTGTCCCAGTTCCTCAGTCCGCCTGAAAATCAGATTGTTCTCAACGGGTTGTATTCGGCTTTCAACTGGGTTCTCTGCAAGCATGGCGGATATCTGAACAAGATTGAAGGCGACAGTCTTATGTTCCATTACGGCGGTCCCATAGATCCATTGGTGAAAGAAATGGAAGAAGATGATGCGGTCAAATTCATAGCCAAGGAACTTTTCTACACCTGTGTTGAGCTGCAGAGGGTCAGCAGTCTTTTCAATCAGACGAATCATAATTACCTGAAGAAGATTTCAGACCGACCAACGGTTGATGCCATACTCGAAGCCTACCACATCCTCGGAGAACTCAGAAAAGGGTACGCATCGGCATCCTTCAACGCCCTGTTTCAGATCCGTATTCGCGTCGGGGCCTCACTCGGCCGGGTACTGATTGGAAACTTCGGTCCTGACGGTGCAAAGCAGTGGGACGTCATAGGTATGCCGGTAATTGAAGCGAAAAGGATGGAAGCCTCCGCCCCGATCGGTGGTTTGCGAATAACCGCCGATTTTTTTGACATTCTTGAGAAGAACGGAATTACGAGTGAGTATCACAGGCGAATCAAGCGGGAAGCCGAAGCCCTTGCCAGCGTATACAGGAATATTGCATTCGATGAGCTGTTCAAGAAGACAGTCGTATACCTGAAGGACAAGAAGAATGCCGAATTCGAAACCTACAGCATTCAGGTCAATCCTTCCCTGCCTGAGAGCATCAGGGATCAGTCGAAACTTCTTTTCACAAGGGGCGCAACCGGTGCCGATGACATCGTAGATTTCATCAAGTACTATCGTGGAAATCACTTTGTCATCAATCAGCTCGAAGACCTTTTTGAAACGATGAATGTCCGAATACGAAAGGATTCGCTTTACAGGATAATGTTCCC
>DAOWAG010000098.1 GCA_030634715.1 Candidatus Aegiribacteria sp.
TCGGCTGCCGGTAGAAAAGCGGAAGGGGAGATTAATGCGCCCTTCTCGTCGATCAGGCGAACCAGCACTTCATGGCACTCTCCAATGGAGGCATCCGGAATCACCGGCCGAATGGGCTGCAGGCATATGACCACCCGATTCTCATCCAGGGCGCGTTGAATGCGGCTGACCCAGTGTATCTCCCCGTGGACATTGGCGACCGCGACGTCGTCACTGCGATACAGATGGATCTCAAAGTTGAAGGGATATCTCTTGATGTCCTCGGTGAGGCTATGGAAAGAGCCAGAGAGAACAGAATTTTCATTCTTGATGAGATGGACTCTGTCATCAGTGAACCACGAGATACTCTGAGTGAATACGCTCCGAGAGTATACACGGTCATGATCGAAAAGGACATGATTGGCAAACTGATAGGTCCCGGTGGAAAGAACATCCGTGCGATAACTGAGGAGACCGGCGCCGATATCAATATTGAAGATGACGGTACAGTCGTTATTCTGTCAGATGACGCTGAAGCTGCGGACAGAACTCTGGAACTGATAGAACTGTCAACAGGGAAGCCAAAGCTTGGGCAGGTATATGATGGCGTCGTTGTTAATATCCTGAATTTCGGAGCATTTGTTGAAATAATGCCTGGAACTGACGGACTTGTTCATATCAGTCAGATCAGCAAAGACAGAGTTGAGAACGTGGAAGATGTTCTCAAACGCGGACAGCATGTAAAGGTCAAGGTAACCTCTATCAAAGATAACGGTAAGATCGATCTGACGATGAAAGATGTTGATCAGAAAAGCTGAGTTAACTTTATATCAGTATAGATTGTTCTGCAGGATGGGGAACATATGGGAATAGAAGTATTGCTTGAAGTACTTGAGCATGCATTTGATCTTCCCCTTCCTGCAAGGGCAACTCATGGCTCAAGCGGTGTAGATTTAATGGCTGCGGTTTCCTCACCAGTTGTATTGGATCCGGGGAAGAGTGTTCTCATCCCTACCGGTCTCAAGATTTCAATTCCCCGCGGATATGAATGGCAGATAAGACCCAGAAGCGGTAATGCCTTGAAACATGGCGTAACTGTTCTGAATTCCCCCGGTACGATCGATTCGGATTACAGAGGCGAGGTTAAGATCATTCTGGCTAATCTTGGAGATAAGCCTTTCGTTGTAGAGCGCGGAGACAAAATAGCTCAGGCGGTGCTTGCTCCAGTAGCCTATCCGGTATTCAAGGCTGTTGAGAAATTGCCTGATACGGAAAGGGGTGATGGAGGGTTTGGGCATTCCGGGAAATAGAGCCATCCCGCTCCTGATCATTACATTGATTCTGCTGCTGATAATCAGTGCGGCGTGTAGCTATAGTTTCCGTGGAAGCCTTCCTGAGCACCTTCAGTCTGTTAAGATCAGTCCAATCAGGAGCAGAGTGACGCAATACGGTCTTGAACAGGATATTACATCCAGGATAACTGAGATGATGGTCAGGGATGGAAGACTTGCCGTGGTTCTGGAAGAGCAGGATTCAGAGATAGAGGGAACCATTGCGTCATATTCAAGAACACCTTATTCGTATACATCCTCGGAACAGGTAGAGGAATATAAGCTTGAAATCAGAGTTGAAATTACTTTTATTGATCTTCTAAGGGAAATCGACATAATCAGTAACGAAAGTGTTACCACATGGCTGGTTTATGACCCCGATAGTGAGACAGAGATTGATGCTAGAAATAGACTTCTGGAAGAATCAGCCAAAGATATAGTCAGACGATGTCTGTCAGGATGGTAGGGAATTATGTTGGATTTTTTATCACGTAGGAACAACCTTTACGCTATTATACTCTCGGTTGTGATTCTTATGGTCAGCGTCGCGGTTAAATACATTAACGTGCTGTACATGACTTCTTCCAGAATTCAGAGTGAGTTGAATGAAGTCTATGAGGAAGTTAAGAATATTCATCCCGTTTCCCTCCGCAAGGTGGAATTTCTGATTAAGTGGGGAGAGTACCGGAATTCAGATGAATGTTCTAACGCGGTTTATCAGTCACTCTTTGAAACCGGAAGCGGATTTGAAGGCAACGTATACGTTGTATCCTATCCTGATTCAATTGAATTTCCCGGACTTCCCAATTTTCACCGTCAGTTCAGGATAGAAAAACCCATGGGGTAGCAGAAATGGGAATTATCGGTGACTGGCAGGAAAAGCACCCTCGGAAAAATGGAAAAGTCAAAACTTTTATCTATATATTATTACTTCTGTTCGTTATCTTTCTAATACTGAAAACTGATACATTTGTAAGCGGATTCTCCAGTATATTTTTCCCACCTGACTCTTCGTCATTTGAGAACGGCAGCGAGTGAATCCATCAGTATTCGACGCCCATGTTGACACACTCCTCAAACTTCCGGATGCTGAGAGTTTCCTGTATGGAAACGAAGTAACTCATGTTGACCAGCCCAGAGCGAAGCGTGCCGGCGTTACTCAACTTCTGACCGCTGTCTGTGCTGAAGCCGCAATACATCAGATGACTGCCTTTCACTATGGGATTTCTCTTTACCAGGAACTGAAGGAGAAGTCTTCACTGGAACTTCTTCTGTTGCTGGAGGGCTGCCAGCCCCTTATGGAGATTGAGAACAGAGAAGAAATTATCAAATTACTCTCTTTTGCCTCTCTTACCTGGAATGACGCGAATTCCCTCGGTGGTGGTATTGACTCAGATAGAGGGCTTACAGAAGCTGGGAAGGATCTGGCTTTGCAGCTTAATGATGCAGGAGTCATTCTGGACGTTTCACATCTTTGTGACCACTCGAGAGAGGATATGTTTTCACTTGGCATCAGAACTGTTGCAACACACTGCAATTGCAGAAGTATTCTGGACGTCCCCCGGAATCTTCCTGATGACGATATACGGGAAATAGCCAGCTCCGGTGGAGTTGTAGGGGTAACATTCGTTCCTGATTTTCTTGGAAAGGCTGCTACAGTTGAGACAATTGCGGATCATCTTGAGCATATTGTTGAAATCACTGATATTGCGAACGTGGGTATGGGAAGCGATTTTGACGGCACGAAATCTCTTCCGGCGGGAGTGCGTGACTGCTCGATCTGGCCTGAAATATTCGAGCTTCTTGATAGAAGAGGTTGGGATCAGAAAAGTATTGAAGCTGTTGCCGGAGATAACTGGCGCAGAATAATGTTGGAAAATTGAAGGGGAGATCCGGATGCGAATCATAATATTGAATTTACTGATGCTTGCTTCTTTTGCTTTTGCACAAACTCCATTTGAGTTCGCAGTAGTGCAGGATCTCATTCAGGGAGAACCTTTTGTAAGTGTAATGAGAATACAGATCAACAGGGGAGTGCCTGAATCAGGGAGAACTCAGCTTGAACTGACCAGCAGGGCTGGGATGCTGCTGGAAGGTGAGCATAGCGTCTATCCTGACTCACTGAGTGTCTCGAATGTGGAGTTTTCCGGACTCCTTGAATATTCCGCGAGTATTCCATTGAATACTCTTAACAGAATATTCGCTGTGATTAATGATTGTCTGGACCGTTTTCCCGGAATGGGGATTACAGATCTCGCGCTTGATGTTGTTGGTGTGGATGACATGAGCTGGATAGGGATAAGATGCAGGATATCCACAATTGATAGTGTTCTCAACGGGTCGCTAAGTCAGCTGGACTTATGGCGGTCAGCTGAATTGAGGGAGTTCGAGGTAGGTACCGCCGGATTTCCTACCTTACTTCGAAGACCAGGAGTTCCCGATTACTATTCTTACGAGGATACGCTTAACCTTGTTTCTGTATCCGAAACTGTTCACCCATGGAAATCACTTCTCCTTCCAGGCTGGGGACAGATTGATGCAGGAAGAGGGATCGGCTGGCTGAATATCGCGGTGGAAGCAGGTGGGATTGCTCTGATTGTATCCGGTGAAAAAGAAACCGGGATTGCAGTTCTCGGAGTTAATCACCTTATCAGTTTCATAGATCTGTTATAGGAGTGTGTCCGACAATGAAGCATCGGCATATAATCCATACAGCTGGCTATAATGCCCGGATATTATCGTCAAATACTTCCAGTATTATCCTCAAATCTCCATGCATTCTATCTCAGCTGCAAGGTTCTTCTGCTCGATGCGCATTATCGGACACACTCTATAGAAGAAGGGAATAATCTATTGAGGAGACTCAGAACGATATTAACAATCTGTCTTATCTCCAGCATCCTGGTCTGGACATTGGGCTTCCTTCTGGGCAGCTCCCGGTCATTCACCTGGGCTCTGGCTGGTCTTGCCGCATTCCTGACACCTTTATCCGCTGCTGGACTGATATTCATGCATATCTCCGGTCTTGGCGCACCGCCTCAGGAAGTTCGCCGTAAAGCCGGTGATACACTTAAGTGTGTTGAGTGCGGTCGCCCTTCAGTACCAGGTTCCAATTTCTGCAGATATCATCTCGATATCAAGAAAGAGGAGGAGGGGCGGGAGTAATATTAATGCCCGGGAGCAGGAAACTTACATCGTATGCTCTAACGATCATCCTGCTGTTCACACTTCTGATTGCCGTTCTGATCAGGGTATTTGCTGCGCAGAAACAACCTGAACTCGTTGAACAGCGCAGAAGGTCTCCGGTTCTTGGCACTTTTGCGACTTATGCAGTCATTGCACAGGAAGAATCAGCGGTCTTTATCCTGAGTGAAATGGATTCACTTGCGAGACATCTTGATTTTGAACTTGGTGTGTTCAGTGAGGGTTCGGTATCTTCATTGAACAGCCGCGGTTTTGCATGTATCTCTGAGATGTCCATCGATCTCCAGAATCTTCTGGAAGCCTCACTCCTTATTGCTTCCCTTACAGATTCGCTTTTTGATCCATCAATTGGCGCTCTCGTAAACGTTTGGGGATTTCCGCATGACCCTCACCTTCCGGACAGTCTTTCAATTCAGAATGCTCTGTCCATTTCAGGTCTTGAAAACTTGAAAATATCCACCGACACTATTCGACTTAATCCAGGGACACTCCTGGACTTTGGCGCGATAGCGAAAGGCTATACGGCTGATCGGGTCTTTGATCTTGCCCTGGAACTCGGCGCTCATGCGGTTCTTGTTGAGATTGGGGGGGAGATTCGCTGTGGTGGTGATCCCGAGACTGGAAGAATCTGGAGACTTGCTGTCAGAAATCCAAGACTGGATGAAATTCAGGAAATGATCATGCTCGAGAACGGTGCGGTCGCGACTTCAGGAGACTATGAAAGCTTCATATACGAAGATGGAGATCGATTCTGTCACATTATTGATCCTCGCACCGGATATCCGGAGACAGGAGTGGCTTCGGTGACAGTGGTTGCTGACAGGGCCGTAATAGCTGATGCACTGGCCACAGCGATTGCTGTCGGGGGAACAGGTATTGCATCCTCAGTACCCGACTCACTCTTCAGATTGATTATTGTAGTTATGGAAGATGAGGCCGGGAATCTGACGGAGTGGAGAAGGGGGGAAGTGTGAGAAAGCCTGAGTGGTTTGAGAAAGACGGTGATGTATGGAGATGCCTGCTCTGTCCA
>DAOWAG010000223.1 GCA_030634715.1 Candidatus Aegiribacteria sp.
AAATGATCTGGAACAGTAAAGGACTGAATAGAGTAGAATGGTTGAAAAGTCCGAGAAAACACGAAATGGCGGATTTCATTATTGAGCTTGACCGGAAGGCGATTCTGAGGAATCTTACGTATTGAGGTTAAAAGAATGTATTACCGAAAGGGAATTTATGATTTGTCTTATGGTTTTTCTTCTATCAATGTCTTCACCTGCTCCTTTACTGGATGCAGATGACAGCATATCAAGAGGTGCTACTGCCATGTACACCATATCCATTGAAGAGGGATATGAATACTGGATACTTCTGGAATTTGACGAAGCCGATGGGATGGATCTTGATATCATTGTTGCCTCAGATGAAATGGACTACGACAGTTTCATCCAGATGCCGTATTTCGAGGACTATATTTACGCAAGAGATTTCTCTCTTGCAGAAGGTGCTTCTGAAGGTGTGGAGGATTTAGTTCTAACATCACCTTATACCGGAACAGCCTACATAATTGTGCATGATATCGGTGAAACCGGCGGGGATTACCATCTCAGGATATTCTGACACCACAACGGACTTCACTGTTCTTTCACTTAACAGGCGGGTCAGTGAACTTCTGACAACTGCTTTCCCGGGACCTGTCTGGGTTCGGGGAGAACTGACCACAACACCAAAAGTGAACCAGAGAGGTCATACTTACTTCCAGCTCGTAGAGCCCTCCCCCGATGGCATGAGTCAGCCAATAGCGGTCATTGATTGCGTTCTCTTTGCCTCTAATCGAGCAGGAGTTGTCCGCGAATTCGCCAGAGAAGGCAGTGTTTTTGAGCTCCGGGAGGGAATGAGTCTGCGGGTTCATGGGAAGGTTTCACTCTGGGAAGCAGGCGGAAAGTACTCGTTTATCGTTGAGAGTATAGATCCTGAGTGGACAGTGGGAATTCAGGCAAAGCTTCTTCGAAATCTGGTGGATAAGCTGACATCCGAGGGAGTTCTTGCTGCTAACAGTGAACTCATGATGCCTGCAGCTCCCCTCAGGGTGGGATTGGTCACGGCAAGAGAATCAGCTGCCAGTCATGATTTCCTTCACGGGCTGAGTACAAGTTCCTTTCCTTTCAAAGTGTATGCAGCCTGGGCTGTCATGCAGGGATTGGATACTGCAAATAGCGTTATAAGAGCGTTTAACGCGCTTCTATCCGTACCTGAACTAGATGTTGTGGTTCTTACGAGGGGTGGTGGATCAGCGAGTGATCTAGCCTGGTTCAATGATGAACATATTGCGCGAATGATTTCACAGGTTCCATGGCCGGTTATCTCAGGAATCGGTCACGAAACAGACACCACTCTTCCGGATTTCGCAGCGTTTGCAAGAGCCAAAACACCCACCCATGCAGCGGATATACTCGTAAATCGTGTGGCTGATTTCCTGAGAGACATTGAATCACTTGCGGTTGTTCTGCACAGATCCGCTTCCAGAGGAGTTGCCTCCGCCCGAGAGAGGCTTGCGACCAGCGCGGGTATCCTCGCCAGGGGTGCCGGGATGATATTAAGAACTCAGCTTCGTGAGATGCAAACACTTGAGAACTGGCTCCTGAAACATGTTCAGAATAAGCTCTCTTATACCTCAGGAAGACTTAGCAGAACTGGATTGTCCCTTGAAAAGGCAATTATTGCAGGTTTGTCAGATCGAAGAGAAAGAGAACTCCATTCCCTGTCAGAACGACTGATCTCATCCGTTTCCGGAAAGCTGAATACCTGCTCCATGCAGCTGGACAACCTTGATGCGGTAATAATAGGAAATAATCCGGAAAGACTGTACAAAAGGGGATGGAGTACTGTAAGAGACAAGAATGGAACTTTGATAAAAACTGTTAATAAAGTTAAAATTCATGATGAGATTGAGATATCATTCAGGGACGGATCCATAAGTACCGAAGTGAAGAGGATCATCCCGGAGAGGACTCACAATGACTGAGAAAGATACTGTAGATAAAACATCATACGAGGAATATCTTGAAGAGCTGACAGGTCTGGTGGATGAAATTGGAAGAGATGACTGCCCGGTAGACCAGCTTGAGATTAAGGTGCGCAGGGCAGCCGATTTAATTCGAAACCTGAGGGAAAGACTTGCCTCCACGGAAACTACAGTGCAGGAAGTTCTAAAAGAGCTGGAAAATGACAGAAAGATCGATCAGGATTGATTTAGAATCTTCTCCGCGATATCGATAACATCTGCCGGATCTGCTCCTTCCGGAGCATAGAGAACTTCTGATCCATCCGACAGGGGTGCAAATCTTTCCCGATTATCTACTCTGAACAAAGCTATTACAGGAACTGAAAGAGCTGATGCTACATGCATAGGACCGTTATCAGCCGAGACGAATAATCTCAGTCCGGCAATCCTGTCAAGCATTCCGGTGATCGTCAGTTCAGGCATTACTTCTACATCGAAATTACGTGCCAGATGTTCTGCCGTTGCCTTCTCTTCCCGGCTTCCCCAGTAGAGCTCCAGATGAATCCTGCCGGATATTATCTTGACCAGCTTCTCCATCAGATCCTGAGGGTACTTCTTCATCCCGCTTGCGCCGACATGGAATCCGACAGCATTCCTTTTTTCTGATTGAAGGCTTGTAAGGAGCGGAGGCGACCACGCAGGCCATCCGTCCCAGACACTTCCAAGGCTGTGCAGGGCACGGCTTTCATGCCAGTCCAGAAGAGGTGCGGGTACAGTATGTGTATACCACCCATCATTGTTATTTCCGGTTGAAGTGCTTATTCTGCAGTTTGATCCTGACATGGCTGCGGAGACGGCTCCTGACAGGGAGAATGAATGAGGATGAGCAGCATCAATTGCCACATCGTATGAGGATTTGCGGAGATTTCTTACAAGACGAAGAAATTTCAAGGGATTTCTTATCTGACCTTTTTTGTCAACACCAATAACAGTGTATCCCTGGTTTTCCAGCAATTCCGAAAACACATCACTTGCCAGGATTTCAAGATTCGCTCTGGGAAACCTCTCCTTTATGCTGCGCAGCAGCGGTTCAAGCAGAACAAGATTTCCAAGTCTGTTGTCAGTTCTGATCACAAGTATTCTGGATGGATCCGAAGGCAGCTTACTCTTCCCGCTCGATGTGAGAGCAGCGCACAGTAATCCGGAGAGACACTTCCTGCCACGCCGCTCAATATTCTTC
>DAOWAG010000021.1 GCA_030634715.1 Candidatus Aegiribacteria sp.
CTTCCTGCTTGTATTCCTGCTTACTTGCATACCGTGGTTTGTACGGAACTCGGAGAAGTTCGGATCGATGACATACTCACAGAATAGACTGTTTCTTCTAAACGAGAATCACTGGGCTGCCTGGGAAGTTCGTGAAAGCGCGTCAGGTCCCACGGATATGATCAGATATCAAGGACCTGCTGCAGTAATGATGTATACCGCAAAAGGATTTCTGAGAATATTCGAACCGATCACAACGGGTACATTACACAGGGGTGAAATTTTCGCGCAGCCACCCCTTATCGGCTTCGCGATTCTTGCATTGCTTGCCTTGAAGAATCGGAATCTTCGAAGAAAGATGCTGCTCCCAATGATAGCAGCTCTTCCGATCATGGCTGTTCTTGTACTGCATGTGCACAGCGGAAGGTATCTTTCATTTCTGAATGTAATTGTCATTGCTCTGGGATGTGCGGGGCTGGGCAGACTGCTTCAGATAACCGGGAAACGAACTGCGGCTGTGGCAGGTATTCTTCTTATTGTTCCATTTGCCCTTCCCCTCGGGTCCTTATTGATCGCGGATTCATCAGAGAAAGCATCCGAAGCTGAAGAAGTCGCAGAATGGATAATTGAAAACAGTTCAGAAGATGACTGGGTGGTGACATATCCCACTGTGGAAATGCTTATATGGACTTACAGCCGTCCTACGCTGACGATGCCAAATGATTATGAGATGCTTCTATGGCCCTGTCTCGAAGAACACGGTGTGCGATATATCGTTATAGACAGGGATATCAGTTATTTAAGACCAAGGCTGTCAAACAGGTGGAGAAGAACACCTGATGGTCTTGAATGGGAAATCATCGATCCACCGGATTTCCTTGAAGAGGTTTACAGAACTCGCTCGGGCTTCACCATCGTCTATGAGATGACCGGCGAGGTTCCGGATGGATTCATGTATGTGGATAACCTGCCTCGAGATAATATGCGTGCTCTGCCACCAGGTGGAGCGAACTGATTTATAAAATTCCCTTCAGCGCATCCCTGTTATTTTGCTTCTTTTATGATCTGCTTTGCCTCCGAATAAAGTCTGGCTTTCTGCTGGGCTATGATGAGTTTGACATCAGCCCAGACCAGTCCCTGTGATTCACCGAATTTCTGAAGAAGGTTCTTCTCAGCGCTTGATAGTCTTCCGTCCGCAAGGACAATCCTTGCCATTACTCCGAGAATTTCCCTCGCTTCCTTCTGATTCTGTGGAACAGGGAGTGTGTCCTGTCCTGATGAAACAGTCTGGATTATGCTGGTTACTTTGTCTTCCGGTATCCTTCTTGCTTTCGCGAAAGATGTTAGAGCTTCCATCTCCTTTGCATCCACTTCACCATCGGCGTACATTGCCGAAACCATGGATGTAAGAAGAATCTCAGGTGAGACCAAGGCAGTTCTCCGAATGTCAGCTACAGCCTTTGTTGTGATTCTTGAGGCTGAGAAGCGATGTATCGCTTCCAGCACCCAGGTCTGGCTTCCATCGTTCAGGGGTCTCCCGCAGTAATCGCATTCTCCTGTACTGCCGCCTTCGTAAGGAGCTCCGCAACCAGGGCAGTGCGAAGATTGGAAACTTTTCTCAACCGATGTTTTCCGCCCGTGTTTTCGAACAAGCGTATATATCTGTGGTCTGATTGTCTTGTGACCGGTTGCACGAATTCCGCCTTCAGTATTGCGCCTTGCGTTTATACCGGACCATTTTACAAGAACCTCAATCCTGTCCATTCTGTTCGGAGTGCCAGGGATAATGTTCTGAATTTCCACTGATCCAACAGCGGCATCCTTGAAAAAGAGCCATCCTTCTTTGGTTCTTGTATTCGCAAGCTGCTTGCTGAAGCTCTCGATGAAAGAGGGAAGAGCAATCTTCCTTGAGGCGGAAACGTCACCTGTGAACCAGGATTGCATCAAACGCCAGAAAATTACAGAAGTTCTGTCTTCAATGTGCTGGATGTTGAATCCTGGATCCAGAACCATCATGCTTTCCTGACCCGGAATCATGGATACATCGGATATCACATTCCATTCGACTGATTGTGTTATTTCCGCCAGTACCCAGTCGTATTCACCACTTGTCAGAATCGAATCACAGTTCGCACATTTTCCTGTATCGCTGAGTTCAAGGGCAGCTCCGCAATTAGGGCAGAATCCATCTACAAGCCCTTTACCGTCCAGAGTCTGAACCCCCGGTTTTCGAATGAAACTCCAGTATTCCGTGAATGAATCCGATGTATTTTTCCTGATTCTTTTCCCTGTTGACAGACTTATATCACTGTCATTAGCAATAGCGTTGATTTCCACATGAATGGTGTCAAAATGCGAATCGCTGAAAACACCCACTATCTTCGAACTCTGGACAAGTATATTCTCCATCAGGTTGCGATAGCCCTCAGCCTTCTGCATTTCTATCTGCATGCTGAATCTTTCATTAATTCCATCGGAAATGAATTGATTCACTTTTCCCAGATCCTGATTGGACCATGCCTTCTGAAGAGCAATGAAGGCTTTGTTGGCTCTCTGGAGGAAAGCTTCCTGTGTAAACCTCTCATCGCGAAGCTTCAGAGCGTCCAGCGCCTCCCGCATTGTCTGGTGTTCCTGCTGTTTGTTCAGTTTTCTCGCACGGGTAATCGTATGAGTTTCCAATCCACCTTTTGCTTTCTTTCCGAACTTTATTATTAGAACGACGACTACGATCAGCAGTGGAATTCCAATCAGGGGTTTTTGAATAGCAAGACGGATAAGAAGATAGAAGAGGTATCCGGAACCACCTCCACCACCGCTTCCTCCTCCTCCGCTGGAACCTCCATAACTTCCTCCACCCCCTGCTCTGGCGAATGATGTTGAGACAAGAATGAGCAGAACAGCAACGATAATAAGTAGTAATAATCCGCCTTTGTTTCGGTCGGGAAGTAACACAATTACCCTCCTTGATAAGCATTGAACGCTTCTTGAATGCTATAGTGTATATTTTTATCATGTATGTGTCCATAGAAGAATCTGAGTAAACTTCATATAGTAGACATATAAGTTTACTATTCATTCAGTAGCATATGACCAGTATAAACTCGGAAAGGATTCCTCATATGCGTATTATTCTAATGATCTTATCAGGTATGGTATTACTGATTTCCTGCGGAGAATCGCCACCTCCGGGAGAATCGGATTCTATTAGTGATGGAGAAATTGAATCCACCATAGAAGAGGTGAGTGATACTGCTGAGTCAGAAGATCCACTCCCAGCAGCTGAAGATATTGATGATATTATTTTGATCAATGAACTACTCGAGGGGAACTGGACAACGACAATGGGAATAATGGAATTCAGTACTGACAGCCAAGGGTATGTGAATGGTGTTTATCCTCTTGGAACCATTGATGGTAAACTTGATGGATCTGTCCTGGAATTCACATACTCGGAAGGCACACTGGAAGGCACAGGTTCCTTCGTCTTCGATGAGGAGTTCAGTTCCTTTCAGGGGCTCCAGGATATCGCCGGCACTGAACTCATCTGGAATGGTCAAAGGTTATAAAGAAATGATTTCGCGATTGAGAGTTCCGGAAGACCTGCAGCAAGGAGCTGTTTCAATCAGCGGTGATATTCCGCCGCCCCTCTCTGTTGAGAGGATAAGAGTTGCATGGGAACCGGTCATGTCGCGATTGGAGGAGTTCAGAGGGGGAGAAGCCATTACTCTCGTGGTTAATGATTCAACCAGACCCCCGTCATTTCGCATGTTGACCGCGATTGAACATGAACTCAGCGGTAATGTCAGAATCCTTTTTGCGACCGGAACACACCGCCCTGTGACACCGGAAGAAAAAAATCTGCTTCTGGGAGGATTATTTTCTGAGGCTCCGTGGAAAAATTCTGATTGTGATTCAGATGATATGGTCTATATCGGCAGAACATCAAGAGGTACACCGGTTAGTATTGATCCATGGATTCTTGATGGAAATCCTGTTGTGTCTGTGAATTCCGTCGAACCTCATTATTTCGCTGGATATACCGGTGGCAGGAAATCATTTATTCCCGGCGTATCTGCCAGGAAAACAATTGTCTCGAATCATTTTCTTGCCTGTCTGCCGGAAGCCATCCCCGGAGAATTAAATAGTAATCCGGTTCATCTTGATATGATGGAAGCACTTGAATTAATTGAAGATCGCGCTGAGATTGTGCAGGGAAACGGCGTAGTGAATGAGGGTGAGCTTGTACACTTCAACGCCGGATCCTGTGAAGCTTCATTCATGACCGCTGTTGACGCATGTTCACGGCTGTCTACACTTACAGAAACCTGCAAATCACCTGTTGTTGTTCTTCATCCGGGCAGTCCGCTGGATGTAAGCCTGTACCAGTCAGAAAAAGCCATATACAATTGCCATTCCCTTGTTGAGGATGGAGGTGTTCTCTTGCTTGTGAGTTGCTGCACCGAAGGACTTGGAGCAGATCACATGGAAAAGGCTTTCAAAGCCTCAATGGATTCTGACTGGGCAACACCGGAGATTGAGCAGTACAACCTTGGAGATCACACGATTGTAAGATTGAAGAACATGAGAAGAAGAATACGCTTTGCACTGGCAAGCGGTCTTCCGGATGAGATTGTTTCCGGAATGGGTATAGAGCCGGTGCATGACATAGTGGGCTGGCTGCGGCAACAGGGATGCAGATATCCTCTATTCATTCCCAGAGCAGGATTTGTTGTGCCTGTGGCAGAGAGCGATGTCTAGCATGTGGAATTTCAGAACAAGAATCCTACCAACGCTTGTTGCAGGTATTCTGATCTGGGTTTTTTTCCTGTATAGTCACAACCTCGTTACAAGGCTTGAAGAAACAAGATCAAGCGCGAATGAGACAATAGCCTGGTTCTGGGCAGGTACTCAGGTTCCAATGAGCAGATTATCGGACATTGGGTCAATGATTGTATGTTCCGAATGCGGCGCCTTCCAATCATTGGATACAGTTCTTTCTGATACAACAATCTCTCGGTTCTGCCGAAAATGCGGTATAGAAACAGAATGGTATGTAGCTTCCATAATTGATATTGAAGAGAGAAAACAGATTTTCAGAAGAACAAGTGCTTTGTTTCAGGAACTTGTTAACAGACTGGAATACTATACCATCCTTTCTGATCAATTTATGATACCCCAAGTAGTTAACGGAATAGCCATTCCTGATTCTATTACCGCGGGTGAAATGAAATCTTATCAGGAAATGATAATTGCCCTCGATGCGTTGAATTCACCTGTTCCCATTGAGGGAGCATCAGGAGAGATCATTGGATATCTTCACTACGGATCAGATGATCTCTCAAGAGAATTAACGCTGGTGCCGTACATTGAGCTCGGGTTGCTTCTTCTTCTGGCGCTAATTTTTATGTATGTGATCAGGATTGAGATGAAAAGAGAAAAGGAGTTATCCTGGGTTGGCTTCGCCAAGGAAACAGCCCACCAGATAAGTACTCCGCTTACTTCTCTTATGGGATGGCTGGAACTTCTCCGTGAGAGACCTGAAGCGCAGACGGACTCGGAGTTTTCTGAGGCGCTTGAATACATTGGAAACGACGTTGAGAGATTGAAGCAGATTGCCAGCAGGTACGGTCAGATGGGAATAAAGCCCAAACTTGAGAACTACATAGTTAATCCGATAATTCTGGATATTGTTCATTATTTCTACGGGCGTTCAGGATTGATAGGCACAGGAGTCAGGCTGGAGACAGATCTTCGCTCGGAGTTGACTGTGAGTCTTAACAGAGTTTTATTCGGCTGGGTTATTGAAAACCTTCTCAAGAATTCACTTTCATCCCTTGGCGCTGAGAGATCCGGAGTAATCATGATTACGTCCAGAGATATTGAGGAAGGCTCCGGATTAGTCGAAATTGAAATCGCGGATAACGGAAAAGGCATCCCCTTCCGTGATCAGAAAAAGATATTCAACGCCGGTTTCAGCACAAGGCGTGGAGGATGGGGACTTGGCCTGACTCTCAGTAAAAGAATCATTGATGAGTATCATTTTGGGAGCATTCGTCTCAGTGCAAGTTCACCGGGCAAGGGAACTACTTTCATAATATTGCTTCCAGCTGCAAAAAAAATAGGTGAAGAATGATAACTGTACTATGGGTGGATGATGAGATAACTCACCTCCAGAGTCATATAAGATACCTAGAGAAGCATGAATACAAAGTCCTTACGGCAAGCAGCGGGAAAGTAGCGCTTGATCTGCTGAGAGAGAATCGGGTGGATATAGTCCTGATGGATCAGATGATGGTGGGCATGGACGGACTCGAAACCGTTTCCTGCCTGAGAAAAAATTACCATGTTCTTCCTGTTGTTATGGTTACCCAGAGCGAAGAAGAAGAACTGATGGATCTTGCAATCGGTGGTGAAGTAGATGATTACCTGACCAAACCTGTCAATCCCAGTCAGATACTCCTTGTGATAAAGAGACTGGTAATGGGAACCAGGTTGAAAACCCAGAGAGCCGCAAGAGAGATGGTCGATCAGACCGTCAGGATAATGGAAATGCGAAGTCATGAGATGGACTGGCAAGAGTGGGTGAATATCTACAGATCGTGGATGGAGAAGGATGTTGCATCCGAAGGTTCTCTTGCCGATGAAATGAAAACAGTACAGAAAACCAGGTTCGATGATCTTGCAATAGACTTTTCAAAACATGTTGAACGCAGATATCCTGACTGGATTGCCAGTACAGGCTCCGATTCACCCCTGATGTCTCATAATTATCTTGAACGAGTGGTTGCTCCAAGACTGGAATCATCAAATGAACTCGTTATGCTCATTATTGACTGTATGCGGTATGACCAATGGCTGACCATGGCGCCCGTGCTGGAAAAATGGTTTCATATTGAGACTGAGTTTATGTTTACAGTACTTCCCTCAGCAACGCCTTACAGCCGCAATTCTATTTTTGCAGGTCTGCTTCCACGTGATATATGGAGATTTCATCGTCATAGATGGGTTGAGCAATACGGTGTTCCAGGATTGAACAGGTATGAACCTGAATTCCTGTCTGAAGCATTGAAACGGCTTGGATGTGGAAGGAATTCCGATCCGGATTATGTAAAGATCAGTAACAGGAGAGAGGGAGAAATCCTTCTGCATTCACTTTCCCGGCATATGCAGAACGGATTCCTTTCTATTGTTGTCAATTATATTGATCATCTCACTCACGGCAGATCTGAGCTTGATCTCATACGTGATCTTGCTCCGGATGTTGCCAGCTTTCGCAGCCTAGCTGAGACATGGTTTAAATCCTCCTTCCTAAAAATTCTGTTTCAGACGCTAGCTGCCCGGGGTACCACCGTGCTTGTTACCAGCGATCATGGTTCTGTTTTCACAACCAGGGATACCAGGATCAGGGGCAGGGGAGTATCAGGCAGTATACGATACAGATACGGAAACAGCCTGTCGGTAGATCCCAGGACGACAATAACTACCAGAAAACCCGCGGAATGGGGTTTACCGGATGATACACCTGCAAAGACTTACCTGTTTGCCAGGTCTGATTATTTCATGATGTTTCAGAATGTTCCCCGGAACGAATTGCAGAAATTCAGGAACACTTTCCAGCATGGCGGTGTATCTCTTGAAGAAATGATTGTTCCAAGCATTGTTCTGACGCCGAAGAATATGAACTGATGAACCAGAATGATCTTGAACATCTTGCAGAGAAGATCGCTCTTAGCATGTATCCCGGAGACAATATTTTCCTTATAGGTGATCTTGGAGCAGGTAAATCCGTTTTCGCGAGAGCTATGCTCAGAAAACTTGGAGTAGCAGGCAATATTCCAAGTCCCAGCTTCATAATCGACGCGGTTTACTACGCTGGAAGCAAAGAAATTCATCATATTGACCTTTACAGGCTTGAGGGAGACTTTCGGGAGCTGGAATCCCTTGGCGTTTTCGAAACACTTGATTCTTGCTCACTTACAGTTGTTGAATGGGCTGACCGGCTTGACGAGGAGATTCTGGATAATGGAGTGCGGATAAACATCTGTTTCACGGATGATCCTCTTCAAAGAGAGGTGGTCGTGGATGACCGGCGTATGGCTCGGAATTGAAACAACAACCTCCACCGGGGGAGTTGCGCTGGTCAGGGACGGGAAACCTGTTGCCGAGGAATATCTGCCTGTTATAGCCACACATTCAGAAAAAGTCCTCCCTTGTATATCAGATCTCCTGAAAAAAACGGAAATTTCCCGGGAGGAGATCTCAGGAATCGCTGTTTCTTCAGGTCCTGGATCCTACACCGGTCTACGAATCGGTATTGCTACAGCCATCGGACTGTCCGCAGGCTGGGAGAAAGGTATGAAGGGTGTTGCAACTCTCAGGGTTCTCTCTTCATCAGTTACTTCTAAGTGTCCTGTTCTGGCGTGTATCAGAGCCAGACAATCTGAAGTATATGCTGCCTTGTATGAAAACAGTTCTCCAGATTCCGGAGTCCTTATCCCTCCAGCGGTTTACTCGGTCTCAGCGCTTGAGAAGGAATTATCATCAGGATGTGAATTGATTGCTGTCGGAAGTGGAAGAAGTGAACTCTCGCTTCCTGATTCAGTACTGTGGGCACCCTCACTCTGGGACATTCCCAGACCATCACTTGTTGCTTTAATTGGTTGTATCAGAGCTGAAACTGAAGGATTCGACAATAAAATAACTCCAGTCTACCTGCGGGGCTTCAACGAGAAGGCAAAGAACAGTGTGCGCTGAATTGCGTCTTGCTTCAGTCAGAGATATTCCTGAAATTCTGGAGATTGAGAATGAGTGTTTTCCGTGCCCATGGAGTGCTGATCAGATTCGGACCTGTGTGGAAACGTCTAATTTTAGAACCTGGACAGCCAGAACGGATGGAAGAATAGCTGGATATATAACAGCGAATCTGGTACCGGATGAGCTTCATGTTATCAATCTTGCCGTTCGTGCTGAATTCTGGAAGCAGGGAATCGGTACATTCCTTCTAAGAACTGCGGAATGCTGGGGAGAGCGTCTTGGAATCGCTACATCAAGACTTGAAGTAAGGAAATCATCGGAATCTGCGATTGAGTTCTATATAAGGAACGGTTACAGGCAGACAGAAGAACTGAGCTGTTACTATCCTGATGGAGAGGATGGCCTGGAATTTCAATCGATCCTTGTTCCAGATGAAACAGCTGCCGGTATTGCTCGGTCAGTTGTTCATCTCTGTGAGTATATCCCTCGTGTTTGTATCGTACTTGGATCAGGTCTTTCATGGCTTGCCGATTCATTCGGTAATGGAAATGAGATTAGATACTCCGAATTAGAAGGATTTTCTCATGATGAATTACCCGGGCATCCGGGAAAGCTTGTAATAAGCAAGTGCGGTAATTTTGCATTCCTGCTGGGCAGGCGTCATCATTACCAGGGCTACAGCGGTGATCAGGTATCTCTTCTTCCAGGTGTGCTGGGCGACCTTGGTGTTTCATCATGGGTGTTGATGTCTTCTTCAGGAGCGGTGGATCCATCCCTTGATCGCGGCGATATTGTTGTTTTCAGTGATCATGTTAACTTCTCGGGGTGCATTCCCGAATCCACGACTGGAAGAGTTGGAGGATCCGTTTATTCCGAGGATCTCCGGGAACTGGCGCTCTCGATCGCTTCCGAAACAGGTACTTCTATCGCTGAAGGTGTTTTTGCCTGCGTATCAGGTCCCGCGTATGAAACATCTTCAGAAATTCATTTATTGCGAAGTAGAGGGATCTCATCCGTTTCCATGTCAACAGTACCGGAGGCTCTGATGCTTTCTTCCAGAGGACATGATGTTGTGGCTCTCTCGCTGATCACTAACACTGTTTTACCGGGAAAAGAAGTGACTCATGATGAAGTACTGGCTTCACAGACAGTAATTCGAGTGAAGCAGGAAGAATTTCTTATTGCGTTTCTCAAGGGGATTGCCGATCGTGAATTACGCTGAAGCAGAAGAGTACCTGTTCGGCAGAAAGCGAATGGGCATGAAATTCGGCCTGGACCGCGTTCGCTGTCTTCTGAATGATGCCGGTAATCCGCAGAAATTTTACAGGACAATCCACGTTGTTGGAACGAACGGAAAAGGTAGCACAACTGCCCTTCTTTCCGAAATTCTGCACCACCTCGGCTTCAA
>DAOWAG010000351.1 GCA_030634715.1 Candidatus Aegiribacteria sp.
CAGACCTCACTTTGTCCGACGGATACATCTCCATAGAAGGCTTCAACCATCCACGCGTAGTCATGTCCCGACCGGAAAGCATCAGCGTAAATCGGATAGGGGAATTCCTCCATTATGAGATTTTCAGCGACCAGCCATCCAGGGTTAGCTGATACAGCGCTTTCGGGAGATTGACCTTCAATCATCTCAACTATCCTGAGAGTGTATTCGCAGCTCATCTGTGGTAGTGACGGAAACCAGGAGAATACTGGAAGTGGTTCAAGTATTGCAGCTTCATCGAATGGATAAGTAAGCACTGGAGGGGAATGGTGCTCTACATTCTGCTCGAAACCGCTCTGTCCAATTAAACCTCCGCCCTCCTCATATACATATATAGTAACTGTGTAGTTACCGTCGGGAAAATCGCCCATTCGCTCAACGGCATCCTTAAAATCATTGTTGTAGAACTCGCTGTTAATAGGAGACAATTCAGCTGAACTGAGAATAAGTAAACCGGGAGGAAGCAGGAAAACAGATGTAGTTGCCTCCATGAGAATTCCCTGTCCCGCACTCTCGATCATGATGAAAAGATACGCGTTATAGATCTCATTTGATGAGCTGTACAATTGCATCCGCAATAATGCAGGAACATATAGCTGACGCGCGGGAGGAGCGATAAGAATTACTTCTATGGGAAGCTGAAGGGGTTCGAAACGCTCCCTTGAAACAAGGGAGTCCGGGGGCGGATCAGCCAGGCCGACATAGACCATAATCAGAGCTATTAACATAGATAGCATTATTACCCTCCAGTTTTGTTATTGATAATATTCATTTGAATTATGTTCGTCCACACTAAAGATGATTCCATGAACCGGGAAAACACGGGTATGGACAAAAGCTGACACGGTGTTTACAATCTGATGAGAAACGGAGGTCTTACATGAAATACCTGATATTATTATTCTTGTCAGTTTTCTTTTTTGCTCTATCAGCGGAAGATGTAGAACCTGAAATCGGAGATGAAGTCGTAATCGCTGTTCAGAACCAGTCTATCTACCCCAGACCCGCTTTTTACGCTTCTCCTGTCCAACCGGTTGACTATGGCACACTTGCAACGATAGTTGATATCACTGGAGAATGGTTCAATGTAACACTTGCAGGCGGCAGAGAGGGATGGATTCACCGCACAGCTGTCAGCGGTGCTATTCAATCTTCTGGAGATGTAACCGCTTCAGGCGAAGTTACTTCAGACGAAATTATGCTTGCAGGTCGCGGTTTCAGTCAGGAAATAGAAAATGCTTACGCAACGGAACATCCTGAACTTGACTTCACAGAGGTTGATAACATGGAGACAATGTGTCCTGTTTCACCCCAAGAGCTGCTTCAGTTCCTGCTGACAGGTAATTTGATTGAAGAGGAGGCGGTAAGATGATTCCCATTGGAAACATACTCCTCACAGTGCTCATAGCATTCGGTCTTGGAGATATTGTTGATACTATCGGTGGCGATGATGTGCAGAGTGCCTTGAACGTAATAGAATCGTTCAGCGCTGCAAACAAAGAGATCACTGAAGTAGAGGAGTACTATCTCGGCCGATCCGTTGCAGCAACAATATTCACAATGTATCAGCCTCTTGATGATCCTGTACTCCAGCAGTATGTGAATCTCATTGGACAGACCGTCGCCTGTTCTTCTCCTCAACCTGCTCTTTTCGGTGGGTATCATTTCATGGTGCTTGACAGTGATCAGATCAACGCTCTGGCATGCCCTGGAGGCCTTATTTTCATTTGCCGTGGTCTGATTGACAAAACATCGAGCGAAGATGAACTGGCCGCTATCATTGCCCACGAGGTTTCTCATGTGGCTCTGAGCCACGGCATATCATCCATAGATCAGGCAAGATGGACAGAATTCGGTGCAACTGTAGCTCAAGAATCATCTGAACAATGGGGCAGCAGCGAAGTGCAGTCCGCTGTGTATGATTATGGCGATCTGGTTGAGGATGTTGTTTCAAACCTCATCACGAAGGGATACAGCAGGGATACCGAAAATCAGGAAGACAGTCTTGCTG
>DAOWAG010000152.1 GCA_030634715.1 Candidatus Aegiribacteria sp.
AACATGGTAAGGGAACATGCAAGGTCTACAATGCAGTGAGAGATGTTGTCAAACCGTTAAAAGAGGACAGACAGTTCGTAGATGATATTGAAAGAATCGCACAAATGATCTCCGAAGGCGTCTTCAGTGATATCCTGAATAATCTGTAAGAGGTTTTTGGTTTTACCCGCTCACTATTTCAAATGAGAGCATATCTTCTCGGCTGGAACAGGAGCAGCCCTTGCACGAACTGCTTGTGGAACATCCCGCGGATACTACCCGGATCCTTTTCTTCCTTTTAAGAACATCAAGAATCGGTTCCAGTGCGGCTGGTTCCATTCCGAAGTAACCTGCAAGTTCACGCAGAGAGAGTCTCCTGTGCTTCTCGAGTAACTCAAGTACCTGGGTTAGCATTATGCGGCAACTTTAATTCTTCGTGACATCAGCTTCAGGCTGCTGTAGATCAAAACAAGAATCCCAATTGAGATTGATATCCACATTGCGGAACTGGTCGGGTTGTCAGAAAAAGTTCCTATCTGGTAGAAGAGAGTACTCACCACCCATGCAAGAACGCTGAGGTAGATTGTGGAGAACATCGCCCAGCGGATATTCGTCTCGCGGTAGATAGCCGCAATAGCCGCGATACATGGCGCGTATATAAGTATAAAGAGAAGGTAGGCATACGCTCCCACTTTTCCATTGAAGTGTTCCTGTATGGCGGTTAGAGTGCTGATTTCAATCTTTATCTCTTCAGAGGCTTCTTCCGCATTGCTCAGATCATCGCTTATTTCAACACCCATCGGATCGCTTAGCGCTCCTCCGAAATTCCTGAAACCATTAGGGATAGCGGCAAAGGATTCAGCGATTCCAGCCCAGAAATTGAATGGTTCTTCTTCTACTTCAGAATTGCTTTCCCGCATATTCATTCCACTGTACAGTGTGTCGAGCGTACCGACTACAGCTTCCTTCGCGAAGATACCTGTGAACAGGCCGACAGCTGCAGGCCAATTATCAGAAGTGAGACCCATCGGGTAGAATATTGGAGCTATTGTTTTACTGATCGCAGAAAGAACAGAGTTCTCTGAATCCTGATTGCCGAAACTGCCGTCAGTTCCAATTGAACTTAGGAAACTGAGTATGATAACAACCGCGATGATTACTTTACCTGCTCTGAGTAAGAAGCTCTTCAGACGGTAGACCGTGTGGTACATTATTCCCCTGAATGTCGGGAGATGATACGGTGGCAGCTCCATTACGAAGGTTGATGTCTCACCCTTCAGGATCGTTCTCTTGAAGAGAAGCCCTGTTCCAACAGCCAGAAAGATTCCCACCATGTACAGACTGAAGAGAACAGGGCCGCCCTGTCTCGGGAAGAATGCCGCTACGAAAAGAGTGTAGACCGGTAATCTGGCTCCACAGGACATGAATGGATTCATCATTATCGCGAGAATTCTGTCTCTGTTATTCTCGAGTGTACGGGTTGCCATTATCGCCGGAACGTTGCACCCGAATCCAACAAGCATGGGAATGAATGCTTTACCAGGGAGACCTATCATTCTGAGAAACCTATCCATTACAAATGCCGCTCGAGCCATGTAACCTGAATCTTCAAGGAGAGAAAGGCAGAAGAAGATTAGAAAAATGGGCGGTATGAAAGTTGAGACTGTCTGAATACCGCCCCCTATGCCGTCTGACAGGAAAGTAACCAGGATTTCCGGCAATCTTAGTATCTCAAGGAGAATCCTGAATCCATCCACGAAAATAGTTCCAGTTAAACCATCGAAGAAATCAATGAAAGGAGCTCCGACATGTATCGTAGTGACAAACACCATGTACATAACCCCAAGGAAAATAGGTATTCCTAGAATTCTGTTCAGAATCACCATGTCGATTCTGTCGGATATATTTCTTCTAACTTCACTGCTTCGATGCACTACATCCTTCGCGAGGCCATGAATGAAACCGTATCTTCCATCAGCCATGATGATATCCATATCATCACCGACGTGTTTTTCAACCTGTTCGATCTCGGATTTCAGGGATTCACATGGAACCGAATCACCGCATAATTCAATTGCGTACTCATCGTCTTCGAGCAACTTTAAAGCAAGCCATCTGGCATCAACCTCTTTGTGTTCAGCAATCTGTTTCACTCGGTTCTGAATGACCTTTATCGCCTTTTCAAGAATTGAATCGTATGCAACCTTTGTTTCAGGAACCGATCGATTCATACTTTCTTCGTTGATTACATCCTTCAGTCTATCAATTCCCTTGTTTCTGGAAGCGACAATGGGAACAACAGGGCAGTCAAGGTGCCTGGAGAGATGTTCAATCTCGATCTTGATTTTTCGTTTTGCTGCAATATCCGTCATATTGAGCGCCACTATCATTGGAACTTTCATCTCAAGCAACTGGGTCGTAAGGAAGAGATTACGCTCCAGATTCGTTGCGTCCAGGATATTAACTATAAGATCAGGATGTTCTGTGAGAATGTACTTTCTCGCGATTGATTCATCTATAGAGAATGCGGTAAAGGAATAAATGCCAGGCAGATCGGTTACGTCGACCTTCACATCATCATGATGATAGCTTCCTTCAATTCGATCTACAGTAACACCTGGCCAGTTGCCGACTCTCTGACGTGACCCGGTTAAAGCGTTCAGAAGCGTTGTCTTGCCGACATTCGGATTTCCTGCAATCGCGATTCTAATATTACTCATTCTAACTCCGTATATTCACTCTACAGCTTCAATGATAAGAACGTCAGCCTCGCTTTTTCTCAGAGTGAGCCTATGACCATTCAGTTCGATTTCAACAGGATCTCCCATTGGTGCCTTCCTTAGAAGCCTGAGCCGACAGCCTCTCACGAGCCCCATTCTCAGTAATTTCTGACGGTAGACTTTGCTTCCCTGCTCGTATCCTGTGATTATTGCTTCTGAACCGATTTCAAGATTGCCGATTCTCATGAGACATCCTTAAATGTTTAAAGCGGGATATGCACGTATATCTAAAACATATCTAAAAACGATCATTCAACCCTCAGAAATATCTTGTGCGCCATTCCATAACCTATCATCAATCGAGTGTCACCTGTTTTGACGAGAATCATGCCATTACTTCCGGTTGAATGAAGCACTTCTATTTCACTTCCAATATGTAATCCCATTCCACTGAAGCGTTCACGGAATCCTCTGCCGCCTCTTACTGTGATTATCCTTGCCTTCTGACCGGGACGGAGTTCGCTCAATCTAACGGTATGGCTATCCACTCTACTTTTATGACCGTGCATCCTTTTCCTGTCTATCTTTGCATACTTCACATTCGTCATTCTCATTGGCCACTGCATTCCGCTTGAATCCAAATCCCTCAACCCATCTTTTTCCACCATACTCACATCGTCTTTCAAAATCGAGATACTGGATGAACCTCTCAACAACCTCGTCCGGGATGATGTGTTCTATACTGCACGCGCATTTGTTGGCGGTATCACTATCTATCGCAAGTACTTTTGTGAAAAAGTCGCGGAATACCTCATGCTTCCATGCTATTCGTTCAGCGATTTTAGTGCCCTCGGCTGTTAATGTGATGATATCGTAGGGTACATGATTGATAAGACCGCGATCTACAAGGATCTGAAGAGCATTAGTAACCGAGGGATTGGCTACATTGAGTATCTTCGCGATATCTGTAGCTCTGGCCGCAGTCTTAACTTTAATCACATTGTATATGGCCTCGAGGTAATCCTCTAGACTGGAACTGAGTTTCATCTGAATTAAAAACCTTTCAAATTAGCTTAGTATAATATATTTAGTCTAGACTAATTTACTGAATAAAATAAAATTGTCAAACTGAAGAGCGATTGTATCAGGCATCGTAGAGTCCCCCGTCACGTGAGGGAGAAGAATCATCCATTCCGGATCCTGATTCCTCAAGATCACGCTCGATCTTCTCCGGATCTTCTCCGGCCTCCAATCGTGACAGGGCTTCACTGACTTCGGAACCGAGATCTTCCCCAAGTTCATCTGCCATTCTGCGGATTGCTCTCGCCATTGCTTTGGGATCTTCCTCATCAAGCCCGGCAAGTGACGGATCATCCTCAAGTCCATCGCTTTTCGAAGAATGACCACTTCTGAAGGAGAAAGAACTCATGACCCGCACCATGTTTTTATTATCGCACTTCGGGCATACAGGTAGAGTGTCTTTGGAGGGATGCCTTACAAGGAACTGGAAAATAATATTACATCGCTTGCACAGGTATTCGTATATGGGCATTATT
>DAOWAG010000099.1 GCA_030634715.1 Candidatus Aegiribacteria sp.
GGTCTTTCTCTGAATTTCTTTCCACTGAGATAGCTGTACGTACAGTAAGTACAATTAAATTCACAGCCCCGTCTGCTCTGGATACCAACTGCATCATCCATCGAGTATCGTGATATATCTAGAATCCTGTAATCCGGAGAAGAAACGGCATCAAACTCGACTCTCCCCCAGGGCAGCAGCCTTTCTCCACTCCATTCAGGAATGCTCGAACCAAGCTCGATATGATTCAATAGAGCCGGTAGCGAAGCCTCACCTTCTCCAGGTAGACCAAAATCTATTCTTGGATACCGATCAAGAATTATCTCAGGGTATATGGAAAATCCGGTTCCCCCTACTACTAAAGGACCTTTCCAGTGTCCGAGGACTTCAATGATCTCCGAAAAGGATGTCATATATGAGTAAGTTACAGGATAGGTACTGTCATCAATGTTACGAAGGGAGATGCATACAATGTCTGGTTCAAACGATTCAAGCTCAGTCTTCAGAACATCAGCGAAGTCAGAATACAGGCTTAAATCCACTCCCTTAAGATCATGTTCACTGAGCTGGCCTGCAAGACAGGCAAGACCAAGGGGGAATATGGGTGTTTCCATTCGACCGGTGGGAGATTGTACAAAAAGAATTTTCAACAGGTCTTCCCTCTTTTCAATTTTCCATCCTGAAGTATTTTAAGTATAATGAAATCTATGAGAATCAGCTTCGCTGTCATAATCACATTTCTGATTCCTGTTTTCTTCCCCGCACTGCGGATTGAAGCGGGTTTCGTACCGGTACGCATCCCTTCACTGGATAGCCTTGCTGCTGATATTTCATTACTTGGATTTGTCCCTTCAGGAGGAAACCTGCCTGTGCTGGCAGCTGCAAACCGCTGGTTTGGATTGATATCCAGAGTGCAATTGCTACCTGGTGACAGCAGAGAATTAAACGCAATTCAGACAGACACATCCGGAGAATGGGGATATTACGGTATCGCCAACTGGTCCGCTGGCGGAGATAAAGTTCTGGTTCTTGCCCCTCACCTGCGCTGTCTTCCTCTCGAGATTCAGTCAGAGGTTCCGATTGGTTCTGAAATCAGCTTCATTATCGATGGTTACCAGACTCTCCAGAGTCCTCAGACAGCAATCAGAACTCCGGGAATGGAGGTGATCAACCTGATGCCGGATTCCACAGGAAGATGCGCATTTTCAGCTGAAGAACAAGGAATCTACTGGGTAGAGATAATGGAGGATGCGGTATCGGGACCGTCTATTTCTCTTCTCTTCCCGGTAATATCCGGTGGCACGGCAATCGATGTTCTGCGTGGTGATATACATTCAGCAGGCTCAGAGGCTGCATGTCCTGAAGATGTGCTCAATGAGCTGAATAAACTCAGAGGAAACGCGGGAATCCCTGCTCTCCATCGAGAGAACATGCTTGATTCCATCGCTCTGATACGAGCAGGTGAACTTGCTTTTTCAGGAACTTCCGTCCATTTCAGTACTCAAAACAGCAGCCTGCCTGATATTCTGCCCGAAGGAATGGAAACATATGGTGAAAACATCGGAAGGGGAGCTGGATACCAGGAGGCCTGGTCGATGATACTGATAAGCCCTTTCCACCTGAGAACATGCATGTCTCCAGCCTTTCGATATATCGGAATTGCAGGTGCTGTTGATTCAGGCGCATATGAATGGCAGCTGGTCATGGTTCAGATATTTACATCAGAGGAAAATGGATCATGATAAATCCGCTTAGTGAGATATTCGGATACAGCAGCCTGTTATCAGTTGGATTTCTTGGTTCGGATTATATTGTAATGATAGTAGTACTGGCTGCAGGGATTATTCTCAACGGTGCTTATCCAATGATAACTTCGTTATCAACTGAATTCTCCCTGAATAGAATATTCATCTTTGTGATTTTCTTCCTCTCTCCTGCAATTCTTGCTTTCGAAGTCACCACTGCGTGTGTTCTAGCCGGCTCACTCCTTCGAAATGATGAATCAAGAACGGAATTCTGGCGATATCTGATTTCGGGAATTGCTGCGACTGCGATTCTCAGAGCAGGTTATATCATGATCCCGGAAATTTTTCAGAATTTCCCGCTACGGCTTTCAATCTTAATGATAATCCCAGCTGTAATTCTGTCAGATATCATTCTGAATATTTCATTATCCACAAGAGAGACTTCACCTGTCATGGATCGAATCGGCAGGCAATTGATATCTTACATTGTTATCCTCCCATTAACTCTCATCACTATCATTCTGCTTATACAGGCAGAGCTTTGGGGAGCTATTCTTGCCGTTTCAGCAATTACGGGATTTTCTTTCATAGGCAGCTCAATAATCAAGAGATACAGAATCAATCAGTTCAGAATTAAAGCAATCATTCAACAGAATATCCTTGCTGCTCGACTGATGAAATCCTTTACTTTCAGTGAATTTCTGGCAACACTCGAAGAGCATTATTCAGAATCTGAGGAATCCAGAATAAGGATTCTCTCCCGTTCCACAAATACTGCAAACTGGATTCTATGGAGTCTGAACGGTCAAAGAAACGTTGAACTTTCCGAGATTTCAGGAAGCATTCCAGGAAGAGGTGAAATTATTTCGGATTTAAAGATTGGAAGACTAACTGTGACAGTCATAGGATTATCAAATAATTCAGATCTCCTGTTGTTAGTAAATGGTCCAATCGAAAATGTAATCCGAACAATGCCATCAAATCTTCTGGATAAGCTTACACTTCTTCTCAAACACACCTGGGAAGCAGTAGGTCATTCGATGAGAAGTGAAAAATCTTTCCTTGCCGCAGCAGTGATGCTGGCGCGATTGGCGGATTCAAAGGATGATTATACTCATGGACATTCAATAAGAGTATCGAATCTGTCTTGCGCACTCGGTCGGGAACTCGAACTCTCCAGGGAGAATATCCAGATCTTAAGAGTCGGAGGTATCCTTCACGATATCGGAAAACTTGCTATTCCAACACCTATTCTCATAAAAAGAGGTCTCCTCACAAGAAGGGAAAAAGAGATAATCCAGGATCATCCTGCTGAAGGAGCAAGGATTGTATCGGAACTGTCCGGGTATGAAGAAGTCACAAAAATAATCAGAAGCCATCATGAGAGACTTGATGGAACTGGCTATCCCGATGGTCTTCAAAACATCGACATTCCTTTTCTTGCGAGAATCGTTGCTGTAGCAGACACATTCGACGCAATAACAAGTGCCAGATCATATCATTCAATTGCGGATTGGAATAACGCAATTGAAACAATAAAAGAGGGAAGGGGTATTCAATTCGACTCACGGATAGTGGATGCCCTGGAGAAAGTAGTTATCAGTGAGTCGGTGGTGTATCAGGCATGATTGAAAAAAAACGACCTGATGAAACGACCTTCTTTGCCGGAGCAGCCATTCTCCTTCTAATTCTCTGGCTTCCTGTGAGATATGCACTTCCTGGTTCCGGTGAAATACTCACTCTTTTCTGTATCTGGTTAGGGCTTTTCTACACGGTTGCCCTTTCAAGTCAACGCACTATCGGGTACCCGGTGGTTCTTTTTCCTGCATTTCAGGCATACATGTCTGTAACCGGGTATTCATTTTTTCAGGAAACCGGTTTCATACTCGCAACTTTCCTTGGATCATTTGTCTATTCTCTTGGATCTGGCGGGAATTTGCAGGAATGCTTCCATCGTGCTTTGAAATTCATGCTAGTAAGTCTCTTATCGCTGAGAATTGCTGCATTCATTATTCAGCCATACAGAATGCAGATACTATCCAACAATGTACTGGCTACTGTCGGTCTTGTGGTAGCGGTGCTTCTGACCGTGCTGTTCAATCATGTAATTCATCTGTTAGCAGGATTCAGAGAGTATAATGGAATCAATTATTCCCTTTCACAGTACACTAAATCAATAATATATCCTGCATTGTTCGTTCTCTTTCTAGTTCCAGCCGCAGTACATTCAGTTACATCTTTCAATAATGGCGGGGAATGGGGAATTATTGCTGGTGTCTCTGCAATACTGATTATTCAAACAGGTCTTTCCGTTCTTATCAACAGAGCAAGATTCTCCTTCTCAAGAACAAAGTTTCTGGAGAATGAACTCGGTAAACATTCCGATATTCTTGCAAATCTAAGAACTCCAATCGAAGCTCTTCGAACTCTCGCACAGTTCTGGTTCCGGGCTGCGGAACCGGAAGCTGTAAGAGTGAGCTGGAATAACATAAGCCTGACCTATCCTCCGGTAATGAATCTTTCCGATCAAGCTCCATTATCAAGAAGGGGAACGGGCGGGTTACTTCTTGAAATATGGCCGGCATTGAACACAACTCTTGATGCGGAAAGGCTGGAGATTTTTGTATCACAGACAGAAATTGTGCTTCAAAATCTTGAATTGAGAACAAATGTACTTAAAAGAGGATGGAAATGTCTGGAAGCGATGGTTTATTCCCTGGATATGTCTGACAGCAAACAGACTGGTTACAGCAAGCAGGTTGCTACAGTAGCACGGGATATTGGACGAGAGATGGGTATGGATGAAAATGCATTGGATGACCTGGAAATGTCTGCAATGCTACATCTCACAGCCGCAATCCTTGAAAAGGCTGAAGAGGATTCTCAGGAAACATTTTCTGCAGCCCCCTCAAAAGTGCAGTTCCAGCTTCCACCGGATATAGTCAGGGGAATCAGACACATAACGGAAAATTATGATGGATCAGGAAAACCTGAAAAACTGAAAGGCATATCAATCCCGCTGATTGCAAGAATTCTATCCGTTTCGAGCGATTTTGCTGCCAATCTCTCAGATCAGTCGATCGAGAGCTCAATTCTGGAACTCAAGAGAAGATCAGGATCAATCTACGATCCGGAGATCGTATCAATTCTGGAGGGGATAACCATTCGGAAGAACCAGTAAGTATTCTCAGAGATCAGAGGTTAACCGTTATACGGTGTCCGGGAAACTGGTGAAATATGCGCATTGACTAACGTTCAGTGCGAGTTTTTCTCTTTCTTAATCCAAAAACTACAACAAAGCATCCTGTAAGAAATAACTCGGTAACGGTTACAATTATCCGTATCCCCAGTATTCCAACAATAGCTACAGGTCGTGGTATGAAAAGGGGAAGAACGAGTAACAAGAATCCTTCAAGAACACCAATTCCCCTAGGAGCAAATAAAGCAGCCAGTCCAACAAGTCCAGCAGCGAAATAAACACCGGTAATGGTCAGGTAATAACTCATAGAAATATCAGTAAGAGACCTGAGGAGTAGAAAAAATCCCATTCCATGAATCAAGGCAGCAACAATGTACCCTCCGACCGTTGACAATATGACTCTATACGATGGTATCTCCTCAACTGGCTTTCTTCTAAAGACCCTGAGAATCAGGTTGACCACCCGATTTAGTATTGGCGGCCAGAGAACACTAAGGAAAAGCACAGCTCCAGCGGCTGCAGTCCAGCGGAGCAGATCCGGTATAGCTATTGGATTCTCAATGATGGAAGCAGGA
>DAOWAG010000119.1 GCA_030634715.1 Candidatus Aegiribacteria sp.
GACAGGCGTTCATCTTGCTGATTCGACAGTCATTCGAGCTATTCAACACGTAGAGGAGCTGCCAGTCATACTGGAGGAACAGCTCAATCTGCTGACCGATTATAGACTGCTGTCATCTGAAACTGAAAACAGAGAGGGTCTGCTGACTCTGATTGAAATACTGGAACATGCTGATTCAATCATTACTGCTGAACTCCTTTTACTGGGAACGGGAACAGCAGATACGCTCATGGCCGCTATTCCCTCTGTATGGCTCAGCGAGAACAATCCACTTGAATGGAATTCCGTGCTTGAAGGCTGGGGCTTGCCTTCATTTGAGGAAACGGAAATGGAAATGGATGCACTGGCTCTACTTTTCGAGAAGTGGGATCTCTCTCTGAATGTACCTCTTGAAGAGCTTGTTAAGGCAGCCGGAGGCCTGAAGGAAGCACAATGGCCGAATGAACTGTCGGTCACTTTACCAGGAGTACTTGGAACTACGGCATCCTTCTGTTTTGACGGTCCGGTCAGATGGGTTATCGGGGGAAGGGATGCTAATATCTACACGGAGGACTGCCCTTTCGAGCTGATTATTGACCTTGGTGGAAACGATTTCTACGGTGAGGGAATCGGTGGAGCGGTTGGGCCTGCTGGAAAGAGAATTTCCGTTGTTGTTGATCTCGCAGGTGATGATACGTACTCGAGTGATTCTCCTGTCAGCCAGGGATGCGGTCTGATGGGACTCGGAGGTGTGATAGATCTAGGCGGTCGTGATGTCTACAGAGCGGGAGATTTCTCTCAAGGCGCTGGTCTGATGGGGTACGGTTTTCTGTTGGATATGGACGGGGATGACTTTCTCAGTGGCGGTACATTCAGCCAGGGGGCTGGATGCCTTGGATACGGTATTCTGTTCGATGGATCCGGAAATGATGTAAGAAGAGTAGATATGTTCGGCCAGGGATTCGGAGGTCCGGGGGGAAAAGGTGTACTTGCAGATATGAGCGGCAACGACTGCCTCCTGGCCGGTTTCAGATATTCTCACGAACCCCTGCTGCCTGACGATAACCAGTCCATGTCACAGGGCTTCGCAATGGGTCTTCGACCTCTGATTGCGGGAGGGATAGGGCTTCTTGCAGACTTCGGAACCGGGAATGACACCTACAGGGTGGAAGTTTTCGGGCAGGGAAGTTCCTATTTCTATGGTCTCGGACTGCTCTACGACGAAGAGGGGCAGGATTCTTACTCCGCAGCCCAGTACAGCCAGGGGTCGGGAATACACCTTTCTTCAGGATGCCTGTGGGACGGAGACGGGGATGACAGCTATTTCTCCAGGAACGGACCTGCGCAGGGCAGCGCTCATGACCTTTCGACAGGATTTCTTATAGATGGCGGAGGAAACGACTGGTACTGTTCCGATGGAGGACAGTCTCTTTCCCTTACAAATTCAGCCACGGTCTTCATTGATGTTTCCGGAAACGATACTTACTGTGTCAGGGGAGGAGGGCAGGGAGAGGCTCGATGGGCAAGAGGCTCTTCGGGAGTTAGTGTTTTTCTTGATCTTGCGGATCGAGACATCTATGGAGGAGAGGGAGCTGATTCCACTCGATGGACTTTAAGTGAGTACGGGACAGGTATTGATCTGTCCCGCGAAACTCCTGAAGGTTTGAATACGCAGGACCCTGTTGGAGATCCGCATTCGCTTGATCTCGATTCACTGTTCAAAGTTGCCTCGGAATGGGGAGTGGGACCCAACAGGGATAGAGTGATTGCTCACAGAGAGGAACTCGCTTCAAGGGGAGAAGAAGCGGTTCAGTACCTGATTGAAAGACATATGGGTACACTGAGCGGTCTGGAAAGCCGTGCCATGGAGAAGGTTTTCAGGGAAAATGCTGACTCTTCCATGGAACAACTGCTTTATCTTCTCAGTAGAATAGACACTCTTCCCCTGAGGGATGCGCGAAATCTGGTCTATTTTCTTGGAAAGACAGAAGATGAAAGGGCAAGAGTGCCACTGGAGCAAGTGCTGGATGAGGAAGACAGCACGTTTGTCAGATTGAGGACAGGAACGATCCGAGCGCTTGGAGATATAGGCAGCGCGGAATCGATACTGATCATATCCCCATTCGCGGGGGATTCATCCGGCAGGGTCAGAAGGGAAACAGCCGTATCTCTTGGAAAGATCTGTGATCCGGGAGCAATTGAGATTCTGGAGGAACTTGTTCTTGACAGCAGCCTCGACATAAGATCAGCGGCGGAGAAAGCTATCGAACTGATAGAAGTGAAAATATCGTCGATGGAGGAAGAAAACGAGGAAATAGCGGAGTAATTCTGGGATTTGACACCCTGCATGAACAGGTTTATTTTATTATGTGCACTTTTTGACAGGAACTTAAACAGAAACGGAGAGGAAAATCCATGAAAAAACTTGGACTTATAGTACTTGTCGCCGGAATCATACTGATGGCTGGCTGTGCAGGTGATGATCCTTCAGGACCCGGAGGCACACTGCCAACAGTAACTGGACTTGAAGTACTGACAACATCTTCAGGAGTGACGGTCAATCTCAGCTGGACAGCTGTTTCCGGCACCACAATCGACGGATACGAAGTTTACTTCAAGAGTGACGGCGAAGGTGAGTGGGGGACTGCTATCACCACTGTAACCGAAACAACTTACAGCCACACTGCTGACAATGCCGGAACCTACTCGGTAAGAGCATACGATGGTGACAACTACTCAGAGAACTATGCTATCGATGTAACCACAATGCCTACCTTCATTTCACCTCTTTACACGATCTGGAACAACCACGCTCCGGCAGATGAGCATTCGGGGATAATTTTCGGAGCTACAGCAGCAACAACCGGACTTGCCGGTAGCACTTCTTTCGATCAGGACATCTACTGTTACGACGGAGAACAGGGCAGCTACACCTGGTTCTACTCCGGAGACCACGCTCCTTTCGGAAACGGCAGCCATACGGACATGTACGAGCACGCAAGCAATTTCGCGTATCCCACCGGAAGCGCCTGGGAAGCCGGTGCAATGGTTGTTGGCGACGTCATCTTTGCTGAGCTTTCCAACGGACATTACGTCAAGATATACGTTGATGCCCTTCCTCACTACGAAGGTGGAACTTCCAACGCATATGGAATCACCCTGTACTACGATTACCAGCCGATTCAGGGTCTTTACCTGTTCTCCACGGACGCCAGCTAGAGCGGGATAGCAGCTAAAAAGAATATGGCGGGGCCGCGGGAGCCCCGCCTTTTCAATTGTGGAAGACTGCAGCAGTTCAAATCGGAATGAGAGAACTATGAGAACTTACCTGGTCATTTGTGTAATTATACTCCTGGTCGCATGCAGTGACCCATGGGGTCCTGGTATCGCGATTACGGTTATATCGCCACCGGCAGGGGGAGCACAGGCTGACAACAGTTATATTGTGAACTGGGTGCTGGATACTCAGGGATACTCTCATGCCGGTATAGATCTCTTCGTAGACACTGATCTTGACCCGAAGAGCGGTCTTATTCAGATAGCGGAATCATTATCCGTTGAAGCAACCGGTTTCCTGTGGGACTGCTCCATGTTTCCTGAGGATGACTACTATGTAAGAGCTCTCCTTTTTGAGGGCAGCAACTCGGTATCCGATTACAGTGAGGGAACCGTGACTGTATCTCATAACTAGAGAATAATCTGGCTATCTTCAGGATGTTTGAACAGCAGGAGTTGTATTCCTGAATCCACAGAAAGGTTAACAGATATGATACAGATACTTCTTGCAAGCCTGACATTTGCGACATACCCTCTTTCTTCCCCTTTCCTTCAGGGACAGTTGCCGTCTATTGTGCAGAATGAAGACACTCTTATAACGGAAACATCGTCACCGGTTTTCAATCAGACAGCTTCAATTTCCGATATAGAAGATCTTGCGGGAGGTAACTTCGGAGCGGCAGTTATCGATTTGAGTTCCGGAAATGTTCTTGCCTCGTTCGGCAGCGGAATTTTTCCTGTTGACGATCCTGATGTTTTCATGCTGGCTTATGCGATTGAGCTGATGCAGGAGGGGGAATTGAGCCCTGATACTTTAGTCAGCCGAAACATAACGATAGCTGATGAATTCTGGTGGGCATTCCATGGTTCCCGTGAATCCGCCTCGAGAGCGATGTGGACTGTTGGTCTTGAAAGCGTATCCTCCTGGGTTGCCTCAAAGGGAATGAATGATACGGAACTGCATGATATACAGCTGGAGTGGGAAGGCGCTCCTGCCACCGATCCATCTTTGAGTTCACTCGAGGATATTGCGCAGGCTCTTCGAATTATTCATTCAGGGATGAACATTCCCGCTGTTCCTGAGATTATGGTGGACCCTGACATGGGCTCCGGACAGGCGTCATCCGTTGGACAGGGCTGGGATCTGTACGGATGGGTGGATACGGGTGAAGCTCATAAGACCTACATCCTTATAGCAATAGCTCCAGACGGTAGGGAGAGGGGACTTGTGCTTCTCAGCGAAGACCTCTGCTGTGAGGAAAAAGGCGACCTTGCGATGATGCTGCTCTGGCAGGCTTCACAGGGGATGTAAGTCCAAGACTTGCCAAGCGATAATAAATACAGTAAAATACTAATTAGTTACTACTGAGTGGGTGGAATTGGCTATCCATTCTTTGGAGGAGGAGTGTAATGAAAAAGGTATTCCTGTTGTTCTGTCTTCTCGCAATCACCGGTACAGCCTTTGCCGGCTTTTCACTTGGATACAAACCAGTCAGTATCCCCGCTTTTGTGGCTGGTGATGACAATGTTTTTTTCACTAACGTGAATCTGCTTCGGGTCGGTTTTGCGGCATCCCCTGAATTCAGACTTGAATTCCTTGCCGGGTACGACAAGCTCACCTTCGAAGTTGACATTGAAGGCGCATCGGTTGATGCTCATGAAACAGTATAC
>DAOWAG010000290.1 GCA_030634715.1 Candidatus Aegiribacteria sp.
TACCGTTACATCAGCATCGCGCAGGCGCTCGGCAAGATTAAGAGCAAATTCTCTCTGCTCATCCGTACAGACAGCAAGAAAGATATCCGCGGGATGTGAAACAGCCAGGTCATCAGGAATCAGGTCATATGTCTGAAGGAACAGTTTAAGAGTAAGAATACCCAGACCAAATCCGACTCCGGACACATTCTGGTTGCTGAACATCCCTACAAGATTGTCATATCTGCCTCCACCGCAGATGGCTCTTCTGTTCTCGCCACCGGTATCCATAACTTCGAAAACAATGCCTGTATAGTAATCAAGCCCTCTTACTACCCCTGCTTCAAAACTTGCTGAAGCAACTCCAGCTCTATCAAGCATTCCACCGAACTTCACCAGCTCCAGATAAGCTGGATCTTCAGCCATGAGCTGACTCAGCCATGATGATTTCAATGTTCCGCAAGAGGCGAAGTTTATAATAGCTTCAGCTTTTGAACTGTCCGGGATTTCATCCTGAAGCCACTTCTCCCACTTCTCGAGCGGCATTCTGTCCTTCTTATCAATGACCGCGAAAGCTTTCTGCATCTCATCCGCACTAAAACCGCATCTGCCAAGAACTCCTGACGCAAGAGTTCGGCTGGAATACCTTATCGCGTACTGCCCCGGAACAGCAGAAAATCCATCCATGATTCTCTGAAGGACGAGGAACATCTCCAATTCAGCTTCAAGATCATCAGCACCAAGAATATCAAGGTTAAACTGCAGGAACTCACGGGCTCTCCCCCTCTGAGTGTTCTCATAGCGATAGCAGAGAGGAAAAGACATCCATTTAACGGGAAAGATGAGTTCTCCCGCGGCAGCCACCATTCTGGCAAGAGAGGGAGTCAGTTCCGGTCTCAATATAAGTTTCCTGCCGCCTTTGTCTGTAAAATTGTAGCTCTGATCTATTGCAAGTTCACTTCCTGATTTAGCAAGGAACAGGTCAAGCGGTTCAAGGACAGGTGCTTCGTAGGTCTCGAATCCGTAAGCTAATCCAGCTTTTCTCAACTGACCGACAATGTAATCCTCTACCCTCTTCTCTTCTGGAAACAGCTCACGCATCCCCTTAAGGGGCTTTCTGCTCAGTGCCATTCACTTCTCCTCCGGTTCGTCTCTTTTCGATCACTTGCTCTATCCTGTACAATAATCGCCGAAAATTCAAGTGTTTAATAGTTGGTTCAGGCTAGTGCTTGGTATAATATTCGAGAAGTAAAAAGAATTGCGAACTGGAGGATGAATATGTTCAAGTTGAGATATGTGTTGATCACTGTATTTGTAATCCTGATTCTTGTTACAGCATGTGATGAGAATCCATTTGATCCGGACGGCTGGCACTCGACCTCCAGAGATGGATTTAAACTGAGGTGGAGAATCAGCAGCAGCAATCTTGAAGTGGAACTTACCGGTCCGTCTACTGGATGGGTAGCAGTCGGATTCGGAGGCTCCTATCTCATGCATGACGCAAACATAATTATAGGATATGTGAGTGGATCATCGGCGAATATCCGGGACGACTTCGGTATTGACAGCAATACTCATGAGTCCGATTCCGACCTTCAGGGTGGCGAACAGAACGTTTCAGCAAAATCAGGAGGTGAAAGCTCAGGACAAACCGAAATCGAGTTTACAATCCCTCTGGATTCTGGTGACATCTGGGACGTTGCTCTTACTGAGGGTCAGAAATACAACATAGTATTCATCTGCGGAGAAGATGGTGCGGATGATTTCACGTCTGACTACGAAACCATTACAAGCACATCGATAACTCTATAAGTATTGAAATGATTTCTTCTGACTCTTCCGGATTTAGCGAAATTGCTACTGATGACATACGCGATAATGTTTTTAAACTCATCTCAGAGGACTGGTTCCTTCTCACAGCAGGTAATCTCTCAGATGGATACAACACCATGACAGCAAGCTGGGGCGGACTGGGCCAGCTGTGGCATCGAAGAGTAGCCTTCGTTTTCGTCAGACCACAACGTTACACACGGAAATTCATGAAGGATAATTCCTTCTTCACCATGTGCTTCTTCAAAGAGGAGTACAGAGAATCACTGAAATACTGCGGTGCTCATTCCGGTGCGAATGTTGATAAGGTACGGGAAACCGGACTTATTCCATTTGAGCCATCTCCCGGTGTAACAGCTTTCAGGCAGTCAAACCTGATACTGGTATGCAGGAAAATCTACCACCATGACATCGATCCGGAACGATTCATCGAAGAGGAGATCGATTCTCTCTATCCGGAAAAAGGCTATCACCGGATGTATATCGGCGAGATAATCCGCTGCCTGCGGCGATCATAGCCCGGGATTGCTGCCGGACAGACCCAGCGAGTAGGTCTGAACCAACCAACCCGCGGTTGCCTGTGGTTCGGACAGTCTGCAGGTCTCGTTACACGATGTTGACATTGGCCGTTGTCATCGGTATATAGGCTTATGGGAAAAGAGAAAAAGGGTTTGACCTATGCCGACGCCGGCGTTGATCTTGACGCCGGTCAAA
>DAOWAG010000413.1 GCA_030634715.1 Candidatus Aegiribacteria sp.
ATTGTAGGCGGTCAAGGCAAGAACTGCTGATCCGTTGAACGCTGTATTCTGTCTCGCCAGATAAAGAGAGCCGTACAGGATGGATTTTTCCGGGATATAGAAATCATTTCCAGACAGAATGGGAAGATCATACCATCTGGCGATATCACCTGCTGTTCCTGGCATTAGCTGTATCAGTCCCTTTGCTCCAACCCATGATCTGGCCCATCTGTTGAAATAGCTTTCCTGTCGCATGAGTCCGGTAATAATGAGAGCATCGATATTCATTCCGGACACAGTACTTTCAGTGAGTTCCCTGAATGGAGCAGGGAAGTAGTAACAAAGCAGACTATCAGGAAGCAGACCTGTACCAGTATACCGCAGCTCACGGTCATATCCTCTAAGAAGCGCAAGAGATTCGCGATATTCGCCCATCAGGCAAAGAGCAGCGGCTCTACGTCCGGGATCACATTCATTGGTTGTGTACAGCATCGATGAGGCCATTTTCCCGTATCCATCAGACATCATCTCAACAGCAAGCGCAGTTACCGGATCATCGGACAGGTTCAATCCTGGATACTCGATTTCCACGGCAATGCCACCTGTCCGTTCGGAAGCCAGCAGACCGTAAAACTCCCAGGAGTGTTTCTGCGCTGTCTCAAGCAGCAGTGCATTCTCAAGTGTTGTGTTACCTGTTCTGTTAACGTACCTGGCCCTCCAGAAAAGCATTTCATCACACCATGCGGAGAATGGATACGCACTGATACCTTCAACCCAGATTGAATCCCCGATATTCCCTCTGCCGCACATGTAATGACAGAATCCGCCGCGCCAGTAAGCAAGGGCACCACCATGATCCCCTGCTCTAAGCGATGCCATATACGCATCCGCAGCAGCGGGCCAGTTCCTTTCAGAGTCGTAGTATTTTGCCGCAAGATAAGCCGCTTCAGAAGCCTTTGAGTGCCACCTGTATACTTCAGCGAACTCTTGATAGCTGCTGTAGTATTCGCTTGCCGGTCTCTGAAGAGCCCTCAGCGCTCGTGCTCTGTAAAGCGCCGCTCGCGCTAGGAGCGAATCAGGGGAATCATGATCGATTGAATCGCAGAGGACCAGCAGATCTGTCAAACGGGATGTTTCTCTGAGTATGGACATGGTCATTCCAGTGAGAAAAACCGGATCATTCGAAATAACACCAAGACTTTCAGCGATACTGATGTAACCTCTCTCCACGAGAGCATCGGTTACTCTCCAGGATTTTGACCATATTTCCTTATTCAGATCGATCAGCATCATTGCCGCAAGAGCGGATATTTCTCCACCCCGCTCAAGCCTTTCTTCCCATATTTCATTCGTGCCGGAGAAGAGATGTCTCTCCCTTGTTGTCCTGAGGAATTCGAGCCTGTCATTCTCATGAATGGAGGCAAGGTCAAACGCGACTTCTCCGGCTGCAAGAGAAAGCTGGCTGCGAAATGCCAGCTCTGCCGCCATCTTGAAATGTGCAGAGGCGGGTGCATGAAGGATCGCATCGTCACCAGCGGTAATTATAACGACCCCAGCTATTTCTGCGATTCCTACAAAGAGATATTTAGTTAAATAATGCC
>DAOWAG010000421.1 GCA_030634715.1 Candidatus Aegiribacteria sp.
AGAGACAGGAAATTGACTCCTTGATGATTACTGTCTTTGATCAAGTAAGTTGAAGAAGTGGACTACGTCCCCGGAGGTGTAGTTTTGAGGGAATGTCCGGAGGGGCGTAGGTCAGAATCAAACCTGATGGATCCTCTCCAGCATTCCTGAGCAGCTCTTCTGCATATGCTGAACGCGACTGAGCATACTTTCCCGCAACGATCTGTATTCCTGAAAGAGATTTCTCCAGAAGATCGGGAAGGATACCTGCAAGTCTGTGGATGGGTGTGTGATTCCGCCAGCAGTTCACATATACATTCCGTACTCTTCCAGCTAGAATATCCTGAGAAAAAGTTGTTCTTGTCGAATTCACTTCCCCGCATAGCACAGAGGTTCTGATTATGAGAGCTTCAGGATATCTGTTGAGCACAAATCTGTCTCCGATGAGTTTGGTCCAGCCATACAGAGATGATGGAACCGCAGGAGAACTTTCAGTATATGGAGGTATCCCTCCGCTATAGACCAGATCGGTTGAAAAATGAATCATGGGAATTGATTGAGCAGCACAGTGAATGGCCAGTCGCCGAGGCCATAATGTGTTAAGTCTCCATGATTTCAACGGATCGAGCACACATTCGGACGGTTCGGATATGGCGGCAGCGTTAACTATGAGATCGAAGTCATGATCGAGAAGTTGTTTCCTGTCTTTCGAAGACAGAAGATCGAATGCTTCCGTTTTCATTCGCCCGGATCCGGATACAGGCCTGATATTCCATCTTTCAGAAAGATCTTCCCTTATTGCCGATCCAAGTCTTCCAGTAGCTCCTGCAAGCAGAACAGGGGGAGGATTCAACTATCCCTGTCTTTCTCCTGGAACTGAAATAAAAGTGGCCCTGGCGGAAGCCTTCTCAACACCCTCCTGGAAAAGGGAAGCCTTCAGTTTCATTATCCTTCCACGCTGTTCAATCAGTTCCGCCTCTACCGTCACCGGTTCTCCCGTAATCACTTTTTTCCTGAACCTGACCGATATTTCAACTGTAGCGCAGAATCCGGAGGTGCTCATAGCGGCGTAGGCCATCGACTCGTCAAGAACTGTTGAAAGAAGTCCGCCGTGGACTATGCCGGTATATCCCTGATGTCTCTTTTCGGGAGTCCAGTGAATGGTCGCCCTGCCTTCTTTTCCTTCGGGATTCAGACGGAGTCCATGAGGATTCTTTTCTCCACAAACGAAGCAGTACCTGTCGTCGTCAAAGATATCACTCATGGATCTTCCGCCTGTTCTATTCAGAGGTTACAGGAATTGTCCAGGGTCCGTAATCAGATACTCGAAAATGCCATCGGTTCCCACGATTATCTGACTGGTACTGTCCAGAACAGTCTCAAGGGTTTCCAGTGAACGGACAAATCTGTAGAAATCGGGATAACTGTTGTAAGCATTCGCGTATATGGCCGCCGCGGTGCTATCTGCGATTCCTCTGTATTCAAGAGCTTCCCTGCTTGCACCTGCGTGTATTGAATCGACCCTGAGATCAGTATCAGCGATAATAACATTGGACATTCTTCTGC
>DAOWAG010000030.1 GCA_030634715.1 Candidatus Aegiribacteria sp.
AGAGAACCGGAATTACCGGTAATGCCAGACGAACTGAAGCACGAATCAGACAGTGTGAGAACAACTATCCCTGGACTCTACATCGCTGGAGATGCTTCACTCGGCAGCCTTGGGCAGGTGGCGATCGCTACGGGTAATGGACTAATGGCCGCCGGTTTTGCATGTGATTTCAGAAGAATGAATGGACAGGCTTGATAATGAAAGTTATCGGAAAGCAGGGCGAGGCTGATCTTGCCACTGTATACATAGCTGAACTTGAGGACGGTGAACTCATTGAGTTTGTCGAATCAGTCCAGCCTCCCATCCCCGCTTCAGAAAAATGGGTACTGATCGTATCAACTCTTCGGGGATGTCCGGTTAGCTGTCCCATTTGCGATGCCGGAAACCGATATGCCGGAAAGCTTTCTGCCGATGAGATATTAGATCAGATCGATTACATGGTGAAAAAGCGCTATCCGGATGGAATAATTCCTGTAAACAAGTTCAAGATTCAGTTTGCGAGGATGGGTGATCCCGCATTCAATCCGGCGGTTCTGGATGTCCTTGAAAGGTTACCTGTACGTTACGATGCTCCTGGACTTATTCCCTGTATTTCAACTGTTGCCCCACACGAGACCGATGCATTCTTCGAGAAATTGACTGAAGTTAAGAACAGGCTGTATCCTGATGGTAGTTTCCAGATGCAGTTTTCGCTTCACACCTCCTCAGAAGATGCTCGACGGAAGCTCGTTCCGGTGAGAACATGGAGTTTCAGACAAATGAGTGACTGGGGAAGTAATTTCTACAGTTCAGGTGACAGGAAAATTGCGCTGAATTTCGCTCCGGTTGAAGATTTTCCGCTTAAACCTTCAATAATAGCAGACATCTTCTCTCCAGAGCATTTTATGATAAAACTCACTCCTGTGAACCCGACACGCTCCTCAAAGCATGAAGGAAGAGTTGGAACAATTGACCCTGATGATCCGTCATCAGCAGATTGTCTTGTGAGTGAATTCCAAAGCGCGGGTTTTGATACTATCCTGAGTATCGGGGAAACAAGGGAAAATCAAATTGGTTCCAACTGCGGGATGTATGTAGGACAAGTCTCCTCCTGACTGGTGGAGAATAGACCGCGAATACTCGAATTCCAACTGGAACTTCAAAATACTGTCTTGCCCAGAATGCGTCATAATCCGGCACAAAACTGAATAGAAACGATAAGTCGGAACTCCGGAGATCAAATGCCCAGACGAACCTTCCGCTGTTATCAAAAGGCCCCCAGGAATAGATATCCACACCGGCATCAAAAAGATCGAGAAGTTCGTACTTGGAGGGCATGCGCCAGTCTCCCTCAAGCTCATCTATCCATTCTCGTGCATCGTACAAACTGAAATCAATGTCAGGACCAACCAGCCATTGCAGTCCTGTTTCACTGTCTATGATAATTCCGTCAGGAGATACGCTGAACCTCTCTGAGATACTGCCGGCAATTGCAGGACTACTCCCGATCAGCAGGATGACACTGATCATGATCAAAAAGAAGGTCATACATTTTCTATCCGGGATGATGTCCGTTTGCCTGAATGTATTCATTCCTCTGAACTCCCATCGTACTGCAGCAGATAGAGATTGTAGTAGATACCTCTCCGCGCGAGGAGTTCCTGGTGGTTACCTCTCTCAAGGATTCTACCGTCATCAATCACAAGAATCTGGTCAGCTTTCTGAATTGTACTCAGTCTGTGAGCGACCACGATACTTGTGCGGTTATTCATCAGAACTTCAATAGCATTCTGTATAAGCTGTTCAGTTGCCGGATCAACATTACTGGTTGCCTCGTCAAGAACCAGTATTCGAGGATCGTGAGAGAGTGCTCTTGCAAAGCAGATGAGCTGCTTCTGACCGGTTGACAGAGTTGTTCCCCGCTCAGCCATCACAGTATTAAAGCCGTCCGGAAGCATCTCTATAAAAGGTGTTGCCTGCACCATATCCGCGGCTTTTCGAACCTCCTCATCGGAAAGATCCCTTCCGAGACGGATGTTATCTGCAATACTCCTGCTGAAAATGAATGCATCCTGGAGCACGATCGAGATATTGTCCCTCAGGGTTCGAACTGGAAGATCCCTCAAGTCTGTTCCATCCATCAGAATTCTGCCTGAATCAACATCATAGAATCTGCAGAGCAAGCTGATTATGGATGTTTTCCCCGCTCCTGTAGGCCCTACGAGAGCAACACTTCTGCCCGGTTCCAATTCAAACGAAATCTTATGGAGGATGTTCTTATCCTTCTCATAGGAAAAGGTTACATCATCAAACTCGATTCTTCCCTCAACAGAAGCATGTTTGGATGAAGCTTTACCCGTGATTTCAGGTTCAGTGTCGAGTATGCCGAAGATTCGCTCACCGGCAGCCATAGCGCTCTGCATGATGTTGTATTTCTGGCTGATGTCCGCAAGCGGCTGAAACATCTGCCGTACGTAGCTGATGAACGCAACCAGAGCACCAATGGTGAGGCCTCCTTTTAGAACACTCCCTCCACCGTAAATACGGACAAGGGCAACTCCTGCAGACGCGGTTATTTCAATGAGCGGTCGGAATACCCCGAATATCACAAGCTGCTTCATATTAGCTTTGAAATAATTGGTGTTGGTCTCGCTGTACTCCTGTCTCCGCCTCTTCTCCTGTCTGAAGATCTGCACTATTTTTATGCCATTGAGATCCTCTGCGAGGCTGGAATTCAATTTAGGCAGGTACTTTCTTACTTTCCTGTAAGCTCCTCTTGCCTTAACCCTGAAAATGACCGTAACGATGATAAAGACTGGAGCTACTGACAGGGACACGAGAGCGAGTCTCCAGTTTAACAGGAACAGGATGACAGCAGTACCAACTATGAGAATAACATCCTTGACAAGGTTGACCAGAACAGCCGTGAACATTTCATTAAGGGCTTCAATATCGTTCGTAACTCTGGTGACAAGCCTGCCGATAGGGTTCTTCGAATAGAAATTCAGTGAAAGCGTCTGGATGTGTCTGAAAAGTTCGGTCCGAACATCGTACATGGATCTCTGTCCAGCTATTACCAGCGTCATCACATGACCATATCCGGCAACCAGACTGACAAGTATCAGAGCTCCAAGTAACAGTGCAAACCTTGAAACACCTGCTATATCATCCCCTCTCACATCGATTATGACAGAGGGTGGAACGCTCGACAGCTCCGTCTCTGGAACCAGCCAGTATTCTCCAATAACAGTTCCGGTCATATCGTTATATCTGTCTTCGGGAAAAAGGTAACAGGTCTCCTTATTAAGGTCCCCCTGTTGCTCCATTGTTGTCCGCTCTGAAGGATCCATCCTGTCCAGAGCTGCTTTCCGCACGAGCAGAGTGTCTGGAGAAATCGCGATAAAAGCGGTGCTATCCAAAGAGGATTCCAAAAGATCTTCACATATATTTGCAGGAGCAGTATAAACCTGATAGAGCTTGGCAAGATATTTATCAATCGCCTGCTTTGTGATATATGGGATGAGCAGTTCTACACAGGCAGTTATGATCATGAAGAACATGGCGAGGAAAATAAGTTTGCGGTGAGGGCGAACATAGTGAAGCAGTCTGCGGATGAGCGTTCTGTCGTAGAGCTTGCCGCCGACACTATCTTCCACAAAGGGGGAATCGTGCATCAGTCCTCACCCCCATCGTGGCTTATGATATCTTCCTTAATCGCCTCTTCCTCGAGCTGCTGCATCCTGTAGAGTTCTGTGTAGAAACCCTCGTGCTCAAGAAGTTCCGCATGGGTTCCCTGCTCAGCGACCCTGCCATTTTCAATTACTATAATGTGATCGGCATTCTGAATCGTACTTATCCTGTGCGCGATAAGTATGCAGGTAAGATTACTGATCTCCTGTTTAAGACGGGAGAGAATCGCCGCTTCAGTCTCTGTATCAACGCTGGAGAGCGAATCATCCATCACAAGTATTTCCGGTGAAACTGCAAGGGCGCGAGCTATGGCTATGCGCTGTTTCTGCCCTCCGGACAATGTAACCCCGCGTTCACCGACCATCGTATCATACCCATCTGAAAAACCTTCGATCTCAGACCCGATATCAACAATACGGGCAAGTTCACTGATTCTTTCCGGAGGTATTCCATCTGCCCCGAATGAGATATTCTCAGCAATGGACATCGCAAAAAGAAAGGTTTCCTGGGGAACATATCCGAACATGCCTCGAATCTTCGAAAGCTTCATGTCCCGTACATCAACGCCACCGACGAAAGCAGTTCCCTCAGGCGGGTCGTACAATCTCATTAAAAGCTCCACCAGAGTAGTCTTGCCGGAACCGGTTCGTCCGACAACACCCAGAGTACCTCCTACTGGCAGGTTGAATGAAATATCCTTGAGCACTTCCGCGTCAGTCCCCGGATATGTGAATGAGAGGTGTTCAACAGAAATAGCTGATTCCGGGGAGATGTTGTTTCTCCCGTCAAGAATATCCGGAATAGTAGTAAATATTTTCTGCAGGCGTCCCATGCTTGCAGCTCCTCTTTGAAGAAGGTTCACCACCCATCCAATCGCAATCATGGGCCATATGAGCATCATGAGATAGCTGGAGAACGCAACGAATTCTCCAAGGGAAATTGTTCCCGTTATGACCATTGCACCACCGGCACCAAGGAGAATCGCCATACTGGCCATGGCCAGGGCTCCTATCATCGGCTGGAACATGCCCCATATCCTGGCGAGTTTGACATTCTGCTGAACGCATTCTTCAGCTTTCTCGGCAAAGAAGCTGTTTTCGGATTCCTCATCACCATACGCTTTGATTACACGCACCCCTGAGAGTGATTCCTGAGCTTTTTCCGTAAGCGTGGAAAATGCCTTTTGAACAGATTCAAAACGCTTATAAATGAGTGCGCCGAATTTAAGCATCATGAGCGCGATTAACGGCAGCGGGATCATGGTCAGAAGTGTCAGTTTCCAGTTCATGACGAGCATGATGGTAACACTGGACAGAGAAAGGAAAACCGCATCACATGTGGCAATTGTAGCAATCCCTGTTGCCATGCGGACAGCGCTGATGTCATTGGTGGCGTGCGCCATGATATCCCCGACTTTGGTCTGATCATAATACTGGGGTGATAGGGTCTGGAGATGGTCGTAGAGTTCCTGCCTTATATTCCTGTCTATCCTGTGACTGGCTCCGATAACGAGATATCTCCAGAAAAACCTGAAAACTCCCATGAGAACGTAGATCCCGAGGACGGCAAGTCCCAGTTGCAGGATCTGTCCGGAAGTTGCCATTCCGCTTGCCAGGGAATCGATTACTCTCTTGAAAATCTGGGGGACAACGAGTTGCAGCGCGTCAACGATAATAAGGGTGACCAGTCCCAGCCCTATGGACTTCCTGTGATTAATCACTCTCCGCACAAGAAGTTTCAGGCTGGATCTGTCCAAACCCTTCTTATCTGATTTTGAACTCAAGGAATTCCTTTCAACGCATATAATACATCGGAGTACTCAGACATCTCCGATTCCGACAGGGATTACTCGTCTGACTCTCTTTCAGGCATCATCAGAACATATTCGATAATCCTGAGTTTCTGGAGTTCAGGGCGAATAGACCATCCCTCTTCTGTAGGAATGGCTGTAATTATCACCGTCATACCGTACTGCTGCGATAATTCCCTGGCAATATCTCCAACCAGGGTGAACTTTTCGCCAGTATCAATATCCTCCAGAAGAACTGTTTCAGAGCGCGATCCGGGAGCTATAACTTCTATTGAACCAGTATATTGGACATAACTCTCAGTGCTGTTTTCGGTACTATCAGCAGTTCCACAGGCTAATAGCAGAAACACAGCTGCCAAAAGATATTTCATTTCCACTCCTTCAGTGAAGAGACCATGGTCGAAGCTGTTCAGCAGGGACGGAAGTGGTATCAGCGATAATACCCCATCCTCCGTTGCCGACCCAGGTTTCGAGCACGAGTCTGAGATCCTCAGGAGTCAGTTCCTCAATATTATCAAAAATGGTATAACCATTCCGCCAGTCACCTGTGCTGATTTCGAAACTGCCCATCATCCAGCATTGAGTATCCTTGCTTGCAGCCCTCATATTTTCCAGTGTTCTGCTCTTCTCAATTGTGCCCCTGACGATATCCTCATCCATCTGGTTTTCGATTGCGTCTGCGAGAACTCCTGCCATCAGGGAACATGCCTGCACGGGTTGTTGAGAGCTGACGTACATATAACCCCAGTTCTGCTGGTAACTCGTCGTACCGCAGAATGTAGCATATGTCAGACCGTGGTCGGTTCTCAGAACCTGCCAGAGCAGATCATCGACTACGGTCAGAGCTGCCCTGAATGGGAGCAGATCCTCATGTCCCTGCGGAGGGGCATTGAATTTCACGACCGCGTAAGCAGTGGGTATCTCTCTGTGCTGCACAACAATTGTATCGAACGGAACGGAGAAAGATTCAACAGCCTCATACTCCTGACCACCTTCTGGTATACCTCCTAAAGCTTCTTCGAGCATTTCTTTCAGTTCGTCTGAACCAGTAGGTCCGGCATGGGTGATAAGAATGTTACCGGATCGAATCCTATTATCTAGGATAGCTGAAGCTTCATCTATTGTGAAACCGGCAACTGTTTCCTCGATTCCATCCGGCACATTTCTGTAAGTGTGTCCCGGCATGAAGGCATCATTTGCCACGAACCAGATCCAGCTGTCAGGAGTGTAATATTTCTCCTGAAGATCCTGAATGGAACTTTCACGAACCTGTTCAACTGCCTGTGAGCTTAACTCAGGGTTGAGAAGGCAGTCACCAAAAGCCAGGAGAAGAGCTGCAAGATCGTCCTTGGCGCAGCGCAGATGGTATCGGCTGAAATCGTAATTAAAACTGCTGGTCCATTCCGCCTGTGTTCTGTCCATGAGTTCGCGCCAGACAGGTCCTGGATATTCAGTTGAACCCATCATCGCACACTCGAGAGCAAAACGCTCAAGTCCCTGTGTGTCTTCCGTCAGGGCTCGGGATCCGCCGATCAGGAAAAGAGAAAGACCCTCTATATCGTTATTATCAATTGTTCGAGTGATCACCGGGATACCATTGGAAAGCGTGAACTCCTCAACATTCTCCGGTACTGTAGATATAGCTGAACCGGCAAGAACAGTCAGGATAATCAATACGTATATTTTCATTGCTGACTCTCCTCTGCATCAAGGGGGATCATGATAAATGCAGCATGAGGTTTACCTTTTATCCAGGTTTCCAGGAAAGAGTTAATATCTTCCGGTTCAACTGCATTAATACTGTCAGAATAGGTTGAGTAATATTCCAGATTTCCCGCTACAACCCACCAGAATGGCAGCGATTCCACGGCAACATCCTGGGCGGTCTCCTCCGCCATAATCCGGTGACGGTCAAGTTCTTCCTTTGCCAGGATCAAGCCCTCAGCATCGTAGTAATCAGGTGATTGCAGCTGTTCAATTTCTTCCAGCAGAAGGCTCAGTGCTTCTTCAGCTCGATCGGGATGAACCATACCACTAAACGTGATTACAGGCGAGAAACGCTGTGTATAATAAGAACCGGAAATGCTGATGAAAGGACCATTTGTAACGAGATCCGTATAGTACTCTCTGCTCATCAGACCCAGATATGATCCCCATACATCGGCTGGATAACTCGCTCCGGGGTCAGTAGATATCGATGGTCCCTCAAAGATGACTGAAACGAATCCTGCTCCTGAAGGGCTGTTCACGTATACAGTAGTATCTCTTTCTATACTGACAAGTCTAGGCAGTATATCGTAATTACTTCGTCCTCCGTACTCCCATGCTGAGAACAGCTGCTCCGCAAGCATGAACGCCTCTTCGTATTCCACATCCCCCGCAATGATGAGAGCGGAATTATCAGGCGTGTAGTACATCTCCTGGAAGTATTCCATGGCGGGAGGTGCCGCTGCCTGAATGACTTCAGGAACACCGATTGAGCTCTGCCGCCAGGGAGCGTCAGTAAAAATGACCTGCTCCTGTGCCATCCAGTAAAACCAGAGTGGATGACTCGTCTTACGCTCGTACTCGTTAACGATGACATCGCGCTCACGCTCCATCTCAACCTGGTCAAAGAGCGGAGAAGTGATGGCATCGAACATGAACTGCAATCCCTCTTCGAAATTATCGCTGCCGAGTGTTATGTGATACCAGACCCTCTCGGTTGAAGTCGCTCCATTGTTGATAATCCCAAGTTCTCCCATTCGCTGTCTATATGCGGTCTGATCCGGGAGAGCGGAATTCCCCTTGAAAAACATATGTTCGTAGAAGTGTGCAAGTCCGTTTGTCTCAGGAGTCTCACATGTCGCACCGGTCTTCACGGCAATACAGATTGTTACTACAGGTGATATATCATCAGGGCTGACGATTACGGTCAGACCATTATCCAGATGCATCACCTCAAAATCGGCTGCTGATGCAAATGCGGCAGCAAGAATCAACAGCAGGATTCCACTTTTCATTGAAAGCTCCTTTACTGAGAATAAAGGGAGTATCAGTTAATAGAACAATAGTGAATCTAATAAGAACGCTCTGAACTGTCCCAGAATTCGTATAACCGTTTTCTTGTGGACTGGAAATGATGCATAATAAGCACATGAAACAGAAGATTAATGTAGCGGGAATAATGGATGAAGGATTTCTCAGGCTGGCAGCTTTCTCAATTGAGATGGATGAAGGCAGCATCACTTCCATAACAAGAGAATCATGTGATGGAAAATGGAATAACTGTATCGCGATACCGGGTCTTATTCAGTCACACATTCATCTTGGTCAGACTCTTTTTCGAGGTATGGCAGAGGGACGATCACTTCTTTCATGGCTGTTCGATAGAATATGGCATCTTGAGACCGCCCATTCACGAAACACGCTTGCAGTTTCAGTCATACAATCACTCAAGGAGCTTTTTGCATCAGGATGTACCGGTCTTCTTGATATGGGTGTTCTCAGGCACTCGGAAGTAACCGTTGACATCCTCAGAAGTTCTGGAATCAGAGCTCTTGCGGGTAATGCACTTATGGATATCGGACCTGGGTGTGTCGCTGAAGACCTTTCATGGCTGAAGGAAGAAACC
>DAOWAG010000316.1 GCA_030634715.1 Candidatus Aegiribacteria sp.
AAAACAGCCGCTACGCATGCATCGCAAGTGATGGCGTGAATTACTGGGTTACCTGGCAGGATAACGCCGGCGCGATTCTATGTACTTATCAGTCCGGTGGTACATGGTCCGTTCCTGAAATTGTTTCTTCATCCAGCGGATGCGCCCGGCCGTCGATCTCATCGAATACAACAGGTGAAGTAACTGTAATGTGGACTGCCGGTGGTAATACGCTCCAGTGCAACACATACAGTGGTGGCTCATGGAACGGTTATTACACAGCTGTCAGCGCTGATGCGATTGATGATGCTTCTCTTGCCTGGGCGGGAGATACGCTCTGGGCTGTTTACGGCAGAAGGGATACAGACCTTCAATGGGATCTCTGGGCATGCAAGCCTGATCCTCAGGGAACAGGTGAATCGGAATCTCCTGATATCGGACAAATAGGCATTTCCGTAGTAGGACGAAACCCGTTCAGCAGCTCAACAGTTCTGCAGATCACCGCTCCGACTAATTCCAGACTCAGTATTTACGATCTGAGCGGAAGATCTGTTCTTGAGACAGAAGTTAATTCGAGCTTGTTCACCTGGAACGGAATGTCAGATAACGGCAGTTATGTTCCTTCAGGTATGTATTTCGCTGTTATATCAAACACTAACAGAGCTGAGAGCTGTAAGCTGATAAAGATCTGACGGCTTTTCAACTGCTTCATGCTGCGCCCGGAAACACTTCCGGGCGCTTTCATTTGACTCCAACTCATAATAAGATAATATTTTAAAATGCAAAGGAGTGTGGTAAAGATGACTGAACCGGAACAGATTGACAAAGATATTGATATATCCAGCCCGATCGATCCCAGAAAGAGGAACGGTGGTCCCAGGAAAAGAAAAGCCTCTGGAATTGTCTGGATCTTATCGATATTTGCTATTGGTCTGATTGTGATACTGATTCTTCCATCAGGCGATTCTATTTCATTCAACACAGATATGTCATCCGAGGAGCAGGAGCTTCGAGATATGATGTACTCTATTGCCTGCGACATACATGAATATTACCAGTTGAATGGAAGACTCCCATTGGTTCCGGAGGAAATAGATATATCTGCGCAGGCTATCACTTACACAGCAGAGGATGATTCAAGCTGGTTTCTGCAATCGGGTGACAGTCTAATCTACTACTCCGATATGGACCCGATGGAATTCGCGAAAGGAGAAATCTGATGGCTCCCCGAAGGCAGAGCGGGTTTACACTGGTAGAACTGTTTGCTGCCGTGGTCATTCTCGGTATTCTTGCAGCTATAGCAATACCAAAATTCGGTAATCTGTCCGAACAGGCTGAAACTCAAAGTTGCAGACAAAACATGAGAAATCTGGCAAGCGCCCTTCAGATGTACTATAGCTCCACCGGTAATTACCCCCATACGAATGAAGGACACCGATGGAGAAAATTTTCTGCGATAGAGGAGTATTTGGGGAACTGGGAACAGCTTGAATGCCCCTCCTGCGGTATTCATTACAGATATAGAATCACCGGCCGGAATTACGACAGCTTCACAATCAGAGGCTGGAACAGAGACTGCAGAAAAAATCATGGTATGTACGTAAATGGAATGCCTACCTGGTAATAATACACACGATAGAATTACATGGAGTTATCCCGGATTTCACCAGCTTTCCGTAATCCATATTTCGTCAGAAGCGGACCAATTATCTCAAAAACTATGGAGGTTGCCGTAATTGTCGTGATAACGACAGAAGCGATATGCAAAGCGTGTGTACTCCCTATTTCTGAGAATTTCTGCTGAATTACAAGTGAAAGTCCTATCGCAACGCCTGCCTGAGACAATATTCCCATACCAAGGTATTTTCGTATTTTGCTTTCGAGTTTTCCCGTTGTCGCGCCGAACCACGCACCCCCCATGAGTCCTGCTGTTCGAGCCATAATGTATACTGCTCCAAGCAGCCCCAGAGACGGCAATACAGAAATATCAAGATGGGCACCAGCGAGGAAGAAGAACAGAATGAACAGAAGGGGCATATAGTTTTTCAGCTGACTGATACTTTTCCTGACCGAAAGCATCGTTGAAGTGTTCGCTAGTACAAATCCCAGCATCATATTAGTCAGTATCAGGGAGAATCCGAATTTGACAGCTGTTCCAGTCGCCAGAATGACAAAACCGAATGTTAATGCAGGTATTTCTGCAAGTTGTTTCAGTTTCCCCTTTGATTCCTCGACAGCCGTGCGAACTCTGCTCAGCCCATCGGTAATCATCCCGACGAAGTCTCCGGAGTTTTCCCGGGCGGCTTGCGCAAAAGCAC
>DAOWAG010000171.1 GCA_030634715.1 Candidatus Aegiribacteria sp.
AATTACGAATATCAAGGCAGATATCATCACGGTGAAAATTGCCGATGGTGTTAAGATCGATGTTGACAGGAACTCTCTTCAGGTCGAAGGACCTGAAGGCGGATCCTGCCCTGTAAAATAATAACCTTGGTTCTATTTGAAATTCAGTGACATGCTGTACAGCATGTCACTGATATTCATCAATTGGATTGAAATGCCCGTAATAAGAAAGCACTTTTAATCATGTCATTCAGAAAATTGGAGTATTACGGCTCCGAGACTCTTCGAAAACAATCAAAGGAGCTTGACTGCTCCGCTGAGCAGGATTTCATAGAGACTCTGATCAATGATCTGAAAAGAATTCTTTATACTGAAAACGGCCTGGGATTAGCGGCGCCTCAATCAGGAGAGAACGTCCGACTATTCATACTTGATCCGGAAGAGCTTGATCTGAGCGGGCATAGTGTCTTTATCAATCCGCGGATTCGGACATCAGGCACTTTAATAAAGGATGAGGAAGGCTGTCTTAGTATTCCGGGGATATTTGAACTTGTGAAACGCACTTCTCATGTGAGCATCACCGCTCTGGATCAAAAAGGCACATCATTTTCACTTGAACTTGATGATTACACCGCACGTGCTGCCCAGCACGAATACGACCACCTTGAGGGTATACTCTTTATCGATAGACTCAGCCCCATAAGAAAACGACTCATAAGGAAGCGGCTTTCTGAGATAAAAGAGGAATACAGGAGCGGGAAACGGATTCTCTGATGAGAATTATCTTTCTTGGAACTTCACCTTTTGCTCTGCCTTCCCTCAGATCACTCATGGAATCCGCTCATGAATTGGTTCTTGTTGTAACAAGACCGCCAAGAGGGGCCGGAAGAGGAAGAAAGCTCAGAAATCCTCCTGTAGCTGAATATGCTGCAGCCCATAATCTCGAGCTGCTGCAGCCAGAGAAGTTAACCAAAGATATTATTGGCTATCTGCGTACTCTGGAGCCTGATATAATGGTTTCAGCCGCGTATGGAGCCTGGCTTCCGGATAAGCTCCTTGGATCAGCACCGCTTGGGGTGGTCAACATTCACCCATCACTCCTGCCGGCCTACAGAGGAGCTGCCCCTGTCGCAAGAGCGATTATTGATGGAGCAGAGGAAACCGGAGTCTCATTCATGCTGACAGACAGCGGATGGGATACAGGACCATTGCTTGAGAGCTGCAGAGAGAGAATAATGCCGGATGACACGACCGGTATGCTGGAGGATAGGCTTTCGCATACTGCTGCAGCGCATATCCAGGCAGTAATTGAAAAATATTCAGCGGGAGAAATTATTCCAAAGCCTCAAAAAGGTGAAACCGTTTACGCTGAAAAGATCACATCTGAGGAAACATGGCTTGACTGGAACAGATCTGCTGAATATCTGGATCGGCAGGTCAGGGCATTTCAACCGTATCCAGGAGCCAGAACCGAATATTCAGGAACGATGCTCAAGATAGTCAAGGTCTTACCGGTTACGATTGAAGCAGCACCGGGAGAGGTTATAATCGAGGATAGTATGCTGTTTGTCGGCTGCTGCAAGGGAAGTCTTAAAATACTGACCGTTCAACCGGCATCGAAACGGGTCATGGATACGGCAGATTTCCTCAGAGGAGTCTCTTTAGAAACAGGAGATATACTTGGAAGTAAAGAGTAAAATAAATACCCTGTTTCAGGGTGGTTTGCTTCTGTTCTCAATTGCTCCGTCAGCAATTGTATTTCTGGTTTTAATAGCTGTCGGAGCCGGTTTCCTTCAGTCTCTCGCATCAGCCCTGATTATCGTGCTCGTTTTCCAGGTCACCGGTCTGCTTTATGGAAGTGGAATAATCAAACACCCTTTCATGCTCAGGATCTCATTCTGGACATTGAAGATGATGCAGCCTGTTCTTTCCATGCCTGAGAATACACCTGAGAAGATGGTTATTGCGATGAATAACCGTAAGGCTGTCTCTGAATGTTCAAGGAAATTCACTGGAGATGAAACACTTATTCTTGTTCCTCACTGCCTGCAGAATCATGAGTGTTCCCACAGATTGACATTCAATCCTGAATCCTGCGAGAGATGCGGCAAATGCCCGATTGGAGATCTGCTTGAGATAAGGGGCAGATTCAATGCGCATTTTGCTATTGCATCAGGAGGCACTTCCGCCAGAAGGATTGTAGAACGTATTAAGCCTTCACTTATTATTGCTGTAGCATGCCCTGTAGATCTTTCTCTTGGAATCCTTGATGTCCACCCGGTTACAACTGTAGGAGTTCTCAATGAATGGCCGCTCGGACCATGTTTTGACACATGGGTCAACCCCACCGAGCTGGAAACTGCCCTGAAGATGTTCCTTCAATAATCAGTCTTGAGAAGTTGTCTGATCTATTCTATCGTTAACATGCCCTCGAGTTCTGTAAGAGTGCTGTCCATTTTCTGCAGTGCGGAATTCACAGGTACCGGTGTGGAGAGATCAACACCTGTGCCTTTGAGCAGCTCCAGAGGCGCCTTGGATGACCCACCTTTAAGGAATTCGATGAAGTCTTCAACTGCTCCTTTATCACCCGCGATTATCCTCGATGAAATGTCTACAGCTGAAGCCAGCCCTGTCGCATACTTGTATACATAGAAATTGTAGTAGAAGTGTGGAATCCTGGACCATTCGAATGCAATCACCGTATCGGTGTCATCAAAGGCGAAGCTGTCTCCGTGGTATAGTTTTACCAGCTTGAGGTATGCTTCGTTCAATAAGTCCGGTGTTAGGGATCCTCCGGCTTCAACATGTTCATGTATGTATTTCTCGAATTCAGCGAACATGGTCTGCCTCACAAGAGTTGATCTGAATTTACTGAGGAGATGATCAAGAAGATATGCTTTTTCATCTCTACTTTCCGTTCTTTTCAACATGAGATCAATGAGAAGCATCTCATTTGTGGTGGAGGCAACCTCGGCAAGAATTATCTTGTATGATGACATATGAAACGGCTGAGCTTTCTTTGAAAAAAGGCTGTGCATGGAATGCCCTGCCTCATGAGCAAGTGTGAAGACACTGCGAAGAGTTCCATTAAAATTGTGCAGGATATAAGGATGTGAATCATAACAGCCACCGGAGTATGCGCCTGATCTCTTGCCTTTGTTCTCGTATTTATCAGCCCATCTATCCTCGAAACCCTTCTTCAGGGTGTTTACATAGTCACTTCCAAGTGGAGCTACAGCTTCAAGAGTGAGCTCTACAGCTTCATCCCAGGTATACTCTCCTTTTGATTCAGGCACGATTGAAACCTGCGCATCATACAGGCGCATTGGATCGAGTCCCAGAACTTTCTTTCGCAGATTATAATACCTGTATAGCGTAGGAAAATTATTGTGAACGGATTCAATCAGTGAATCGTATACTGCTGTACTGACCCTGTCATTGAAGAGGGAGGAAGCCAGTGCCGAACTATACTTCTTAACTCTGGAGTAAAATATGTCCGTACGCACCTGGCCTTCGAGCAAAGCAGCCTGTGTTGCTACATTTCCTGAGATTTCACTGTAAAATCCCTTGAAGGCTTCCTTTCTTACTCTTCTGTCTTTATTCTGAAGGAATGCACTGAAGTTGCCGTTTGTCAGTTTAACAGGATGTCCCTTTTCATCAACGATTTCAGGAAGTCTTGCCGGCATATCGACGTTGTTGAGCTTGCCGAATGCATTACTGACCGCAGATGCGATTTCAGAAGACATCGAGAGTAGCTTCTCGCCCTCATCGGAAAGAGTGTGCGGTCTGTACCTGAGGATCTCTTCAAGAGAGGAGACGTATGGCTTCAGGTGTTCTGTCCGAAGCCATTCTTCGAGCCTGTCAGGCGGGATACCGAGCAATT
>DAOWAG010000043.1 GCA_030634715.1 Candidatus Aegiribacteria sp.
ACGCAGTACACTTATGACGCTCTTGCAGGCATCGTCATGCTGCAGGACATCAGAGGTGAAAATGGAGATCCTCTCCTTGGTGCTGCGGCTGCCTGGGGACTTGATCAGCTGAACAGTGACTACTCCTTTGGTTCCGGCAAGGATTATGCCGGACTCGAGGTAATCAGCAACGTTCAGTTGAAAGGCACAGCAGCAGCGATAGCCTATGCGAATCAGGCATTCATGTACGCATGGTTCACATGCGTAAGTGAAGGCTACGGAATCGATCTTGATCCTGCTGATGCAGGATTTGTGGTCGAACTCATGGCCGTGATCGAAGAGATGCTGAACAGCTAGAACAGAACACTGTTCAGTTCTGATAAGATGCCCCCTGGCAACATTGCCAGGGGGCTTCCTTCAACAGTGCCACCCACTATTAAAAATGACATCCGATCTAACATATTTCCTGAAAAACTTGCATTCATCGGGGGAAACGCGTACACTAAAAGTATGTCAAGAATAACAAGAGTTGTCGTACCTGGATTACCGCATCACATAACACAACGTGGAGTGCGGTCGATTAATATCTTTGAATGCGACAAGGATAGGTACTTCTATCTAAGGATGCTGTCTGAATATGCCAAAAAGCACAAACTTGATATCAAATGCTGGTGCTTGATGTGCAATCATATACATCTGATTGCAGTTCCTGATAGCGAGGAGACTATGTCTCAAGCAATTGGATCAGCTCATTGGGCATACGCCAATAGTTTCAATGAACGGAAAGGTGTTAAAGGAAGATTGTTCCAGGGAAGATACTATTCAACACCGATGTCTACTGTACACTACAATGCAGCAGTACGCTACATCCTTCGTAATCCGGTGCGTGCAGGAATCGTCAGGAACGCCTGGAACTATGAATGGTCAAGTACGCGATTTCACATGGGATTAATTGAGCATGATCCTTTGGTTCGTAAACCTGATATTCTTGAATTACACTCGAGCTGGAGAGAATATCTGATAGCTGATCCCGTTGAAATGAACCTGATTCGAAGGAGAACAAAAAACGGTATTCCATGCGGAGAGGCAGACTTTGTCAGGGAAATAGAAAGACTGACAAATAGAAAATTCAGGAAAAATGATGTTAATGAAGTATCGGATAATAAAATATATATAGATTCATATTCTAATTAAAACGAATGTCGTTTTATTAGTGGGTGGCACCTTTGTATGCAGGAGCATCGATTGAGAAGATGTCATAATTACCTGAACCACCTTCTCTATCCGATGAGAAGGCAAACCAGCCGGATCCAGGATTCCAGGCCGGATAAATATCCTTTCCCGGATCATCAGTAATCTGAACAAGTTCATTGCCATCAAGGTCACTGATCCAGATATCCCACTGTCCCGATCTGTCCGATGAGAATGCAAACCAGTCATTTTCAGGACCCCAGCAAGGATGAATATCATCAGAATTACCGGTAATAACTGCATGAGGCTCTGAACCATCCGGACGGATGAGCCAGATATCCGACTGTGAACCATCATTGACCTGAAACAGTATCCACTGTCCGTCAGGCGAATATGAAGGGCGAAGACAATCAAATGATGGAGTATAGAAGGAATCAGTTGTAATACTGTCCTCGTCATACTCCGCTTTCCAGAGTCCCCAGTAATTGTCGGAATATGTACAGAAAAGCAGCGAGTCACTGTTAGGTGACCATGTTGGATGAAGGTGTTTCAGACCATCGCTCAAAATAACAGTTGCATATCCGAGATTTCCAGGAACGGTTCTTATGTCCGAGTTTGTGGTTCCGGAAAAAGCAGTGAAGAGGATCATTCCTTCGGTTGCGCTCCAGCAGCCGGTTGGTCCGACCGATTCATTCTGGTTGGAGGAAGTCATGAGCACCGGAGACACCAATCCATCGAAACCGTATATGCTCGGGGATGTGCCGTCATACGATGAAAATAAAAGAACATTTCCGTATGGGGACCATGCAAGAGATGTATCAGAATAGCTGCCGGCAAGGTAAAGGTACGCTCCGTCCGGCCATTGTTCCGGTTCCGAAGGATTGTTTCCGCATGCCGTAAATAGAGCCGTCAGGATAACCGTAGATACGATGATAGTATATTTCATTAAATACTCCGATATTGATTTCTCAATGGTTGAGATTCTGTTCATCCGTTACAGATTGTCGCTGAACGAAGCTCCGCCTGTAATACTGGCTCCCAGTTCATTCAGCCTGCTTACAAGGTTTTCATAACCGCGTTCGATCTGATGCACATTTCGTATTATGCTGGTTCCTTCCGCGCAAAGAGCAGCAGTCAGAAGAGCCATTCCCGCTCTTATATCAGGGCTGCTTACATTAGTTCCATGAAGCCTGGAAGGACCTGATACTACTACTCTGTGCGGGTCGCATTGAATGATGCTTGCACCCATCGCGACCAGCTTATCAACAAAGTAGAGTCTGCTTTCAAACATTTTCTCAAATATTAGAGAGGTTCCTTTTGATTGAGTTGCCACTACTACCGCTGTGCTTGTAAGATCCGGTGAAAATCCAGGCCAGGGAGAATCATACACTGTCGGTATGGACCCTCCTCGATCAGGCTGTACTTCCAGGATCCGATCACCATCAATGATAACAGAGTCATCATTTAACTCAATAGTAACTCCCAGCTTGGAGAATCCATTCATGATTGGTCTAATGATATTATCGGGAACGCCTGGAATTAATACTCTCCCGCCGCAGCATGCGGCAAGACCGATGAAACTGCCGATCTCAATATGATCTGGTACAATTGTATGTTCAGTACCTTCAAGAAGACTGCTTCTACCGACTATACGAATTCTGTTTGTACCGATTCCAGTGATTTCCGCTCCCATCGATACCAGCATTGTTGCCAGATCCTGAACGTTAGGCTCGCATGCCGAGTTGTAGATAACAGTTTCTCCCTCGGCGATAGTAGCTGCCATCAGCGCGTTCTCCGTTGCTGTTACGGATGGTTCATCGAGAAGAATCGATCTTCCCCTCAATTTCCTGGCTGAGAAAGAGAATTTTTTATCAGTGAAATCAACTTCAGCACCCATCTGTTCCAGAAAAAGGAAGTGTGTATCCAACCTTCTTCTTCCAATTACATCACCGCCGGGAGGCGGAAGTTGTACTCGACCGGTTCTAGCCACCAGTGGACCTGCGAGAAGGATGGATGCTCTTATTGCCTGACACATGTCTTCTTCAATATTATCAGGATTGATTAATGCCGCGTTCAGTTTGAATGAACCGTCACCGAGTACGGTTATCTCAACACCGATGCTCTCCAGTAGAGCAAGCATCACCGAAACATCTCTGATTTCAGGTAGATTGTGAAGAATGACATCCTTGTCAGAAAGAATACATGCGGCAAGAATTGGAAGAGCGGCATTCTTGCTGCCTGACGGATTTAATACTCCCGAAAGAGGTTTCCCTCCTTCGACAATGTACTCGTCGGATGAAGGAACTATCATTTTCTGCTGCCTTTCCTTCCGGTCTTGCGGAGGAGAGTCTGATAAAGATCAGGATAATCGTCAGGTATCCACTGCTGCCGGAGAAGCCATCTGACATAATCTTCATCCTGAGCTACGATATCCTCTACAAGTTGTCCTCTATACTTTCCAAATGAGAATATCTTTATTTCCAACGAGGATTGCGTGAATTCCACTAATTCCTTCCAGTTCTTCGAAGTTGTCAGACGCTGTTCAATAGCGAATTCTACAAGAGACCGAACAAGTTCTGTGTCAAACAAAGCTCTATGAGCATCACCTGCAATACTGGAATCCAGTCCGAACCTGTATCTTAGAACCTGAAGCGCATGGGAGGGAATCGAAGGCCAGATATGCCTTGATAATCGAAGTGAATCCAGTTTCATTTTAGGTTTGATATCACTGAAAATGTCAGGGAGCTGCCTTGACAGTATTCCCAGATCAAATGGAAGATTGTGCGCGCATATGAGGTCCGCCTGGCTTACTAGATCCTGAATGTCATCTGATATGCTTTCGAGAGGTGGCTTCCCCTCAAGCATGCTGTTCGTTATGTGATGAATTGCCGATGCCTCAGGAGGTATTGGATCCTGCGGTAACACAAGTTCAATCAAATCGATGTCCTGCTCATGCATTCTGGAAAAATCATTGTAAGTGCTTAGTATAAAAGCAACTTCGCATATCTGTGCTGTTTCGGGATCGATCCCTGTAGTTTCAGTATCAAGATACAGGACCTTACAGGTTTCCCCTTGGCTGCCCGTACTGGAAAAAAGATCGAGTTCGTTTTTCATAAGCATATACTAATTCCCAGCGCCCTAATTGAAAACCCGAAAGCATGACTGTCATATCTTTTTATTAATCAAGTATTTCATGCTTGTTTTTTTGAATTTTTCTGTATTTTTGTATAATAAGGTAAAGCTGATGAAAAACATTCATAACCATTGCTTGGAGGAATCATGAAAATAATAACAATGTTTGCAGTTGTGCTGGTTGCTCTCTTTGCTGCATGTGGCGCTCAGCCAGAGGAGGATGCACCGGTATCCGCTCTGGATATTCTTCCTGATAATGTCCTTTTCTCGATGGCCATTATCAATCCGGCAACAGTTATTTCTTCCCTTGATGTTTATGGCTCAGGTATTGCTGTTCTTGGGGAAAGTGCTGTTTCGGGATGGATACTGTCACTTCTCGATTGTGCGGATATGGATGAAGTGGAAACAAAACTTGGTATTGATATTGATGGCGGTCTTGTTTTCTTCATGCAGAGCATGATGCCGCAGAGCATTGGTGTTGCCATGTCCGTAACAGATGCAGATGTATTCTGGACTAACATCGGTCTGACGCCCGAAGCCGGTGAACTGCTGGATGGTTATGAAGTTAGTACTATTGATATTGATTTTGGCAAACTGTATTTCTGCAGTACTCGTGGACTACTCCTTGGTGCAGGCAGCAGAGCGGGGCTTCAGAGTATGCTTGAACGAATTGACGGATCGCTACCTGCATCATTACCCGGAATTCCTGATGGAAGTATCTACTTTTACGCGGATGTAGCATCATTTGGTCCGATGGCCGCCGCCCAGCTCTCGATGCTTCAACCACAGTTAATCGCTAATATGGATGATACAGAAGGTGTTGAAGGAGAGATTACTGAAAACATTCTTGGAATCTATTTCGATATAATCAATCTGTTCCTGATGGAGACAAGTTCTGTAGATTTTGTGCTATCATTTGAATCCGAGTTCGTTACTGGAAGCTCTTCAGTGAAATTTGTACCCGGATCTTCTCTTGACCAGTATATCGTTCCCGCTGAAATTAACGATTTGACCGGATTAGTACCAGCTGGTAACGCAATCGCTGGCAGAGTCAGTATCGATCCAATGACAAGTGAAGCCGCAATGAACGCTATGTTTGGTATCATAGGCATTGAAGATATCCCCCAGAACATAGTCGCTTTCTGGGCTGAGTGTTCTCGCAATACTGCCATGTCCATGATCAGTGATCCCGATAATCCAATGCATATCATAGCTGTTTACGAGATGCCGGAGGGAGCAGGACTTGAACAGGTCCGGGAGGTTTACGATATTCAGTTCTCTATGATGAGCAACCTTCTTGACTTACCCGGTCTGTCACTCTCAGAAGTGCAGTATGAAGAAATTGATGGCATTGAATGGGTTACATTTGGCATGGATATAGATATGAGTGAACTCCAGCCTGATGTGGAAGACAGCGCTCCGCTTGCCCAGAGCGTCTCCTGGAAAGCCTGGATGACTGTCAGTGATGGGATTCTCTACGCAGAGATGGCTGAACTTCCCCTGATAGTTCCACAGCTGATTGCTGGAACCTGGCAGGGAGAGACTGTTGAAAACATGCCTGCAATGAGGAATTTCTCAGATTCAGCGGAGATCGCGATGCTGATCAATATCCCTGAGTATCTCAATATGGCTCTGTCAATGTCCGGACTTGATGTACCTTTTATCGATGCTGATCCTGTCTGGCTCGAGATAGAGGTTGATTTCACAGGTGGAGGGGTTGAAAAGCATTTCCGTGTATCCGGAACTGAGCTGGCCGCATTCATGGGTCAGGCAATTCAAGTGTTTGGAGCTCTGAGTCAGTAGCAGTTAATTATCAGTCAAGTACAGGTTATCGGCAGTCACTATTGTGATTGCCGATAGCTTTAAAGAACAGGTTTCCTGTTGTACTTTTCCTGTGCTGCAGTTATTCCCTCTTTTATGAAGAGTTCTACGCAATCTGCCGCTACATAAGCCACTCGTGAAGCTTGCTCTTCCAGTTTCTCTGGAACGCGGTCAAGAACAAAATCAGCGAGGTCAGTAGCAGCAGGTGCTGGACCAATGCCGATTCTAAGACGGGTGAAATCTTCGGTACCGAGGCATTCGATAATATTTCTCAGGCCATTATGTCCGCCATGAGATCCACCAGCCCTTAGTCTGAGATGACCAAGATCAAGATTAATATCGTCACAGACAACCAGCAATTCAGCAGCATCATAGTCCTTCGAATCGAGAAACGCTGCTATTGCCTTGCCGCTTCTGTTCATGTAATCAGCGGGTTTGATCATGTCAGGACCATCCGGGAGAACAGTTGCTATAAAGAGTCCTGCGTTTATGAATTGAACGCCGGCTTCTCTGGCCAGTATATCGGCCACCCAGAAGCCGGCGTTATGCCATGTCATGCAGTACTTCTTCCCCGGATTACCAAGACATGCGATAACACGGAGACTAGCCAAAATCTACTCTTTTTCGGAGGTGGGAGTTGCTTTACTCTCTTTATCTGTCTCTTCTTCTTCACCCTCGAGTTCAGCAGCTTCCTCTCCTTCGAGAAGTTCTTCCTCCTCGACTTCAACCTTCGCGACGCTGGGAGCAACAACAGAGGCAACAACCAGATCGCTGTCCATATCCAGGGTTAAAGTCTCCGAAAGTACAATGTCCGACAGGTGGATTGTATCTCCAATTTCGAGATGCCCAACATCAACGGTCACTGAACCGGGAATGTCCTTGGCTCTAACCTTGATGAGAATCTCATGAAGAGCATGTTCAAGAACTCCGCCCATCGTGACGCCGACCGGAATATTCTCAAGGCGTATGTGCACCGGAACAGAGACTATCTGGTCTTCTGAAACTCTCAGAAAATCAATATGAACAGGTCTGTCAGTGATTATGTCCCATTGTACATCTCTGACAATTACTGTAACCGGAGATTTCCTGCCCATTTTAAGATTTATGATACCGGTAGAGGTTGAATAACCTATAACGTCCATGAACTCTTTTTCATTTACGGTAACGGTCAGCTCACTGCCTCCTCTGCCGTAAACTACAGCTGGAATGATTCCTGCGCGGCGGAGTCTTCTTGCTGGTCTGGATCCGAACTCCAATCGTTCGGTGATTCCAAGTGTTTTTTTCAAAGGCATTACTATATCCTTTCTCTCTCCTTGTTACTACGGAATGATGGCTGGGGCGGGAGGATTCGAACCCCCAATGCAGGGACCAAAACCCTGTGTCTTAACCATTTGACGACGCCCCAGCAGCCTCTGCTGATCTGCACAGGGTATAATTCCCTGTCAGTATTTGCGAGAAAGATACCGCCTCGCTTTCCGTTCTGAAAAGCGCATAGAAGGTTGGGCCGGATCCTGATAATCCCCAATTTTCACAGGAGTATTTCAGAAAACGCGCCAGCTCTTCTATTTCAGGGAAGTGTTTCTCTAGCAGCGGTAGGAAATCATTCCACAGGTTATGTGGGAAAATCTTACCCTCATGCCATACTGCTGACGAGGCTGAATAATGCTTATAAACACCATCGTTTGTCAAGGACAGACCCATTCTGTCCCATACGCCGTATGCCCATGCTGTAGAAACTGTGATTGAAGGATGAAGAAGAACAGCATGGAAAGGAACTGAAGGAACAGGTGTTATTCTTTCCCCTCTTCCTTCGATAAGCGCGGCACCGCCATGCAGGAAGAAAGGAACATCACTGCCAAGATCTAAGGCGATATTCATAAGATCCAGTG
>DAOWAG010000010.1 GCA_030634715.1 Candidatus Aegiribacteria sp.
CTGCAGGAATAGTTGCATATACCATGCACGAGGCTGTTGTTAATAGATATGGGGCGGCGCGTTTTCATGCAGTTTTACCGCTGATCAGGAACCAATCGGGACACATCAGTTGTTTCTTATACAACATGAATTCAATTCATTCGATTAGTTGCGGAAATAGAATCTTACATAGAGAATAATATAGCTATTTACTCCTGATCCAGGTAGAGAGGCCTGTATATAATGTACGCATGATGAACATTCTGGGCATATCTCTTCGTTTCGTTATATGTAATCAATGAAAAGAACTCATCTGTTCCCATATCGAGCGCTCCCCAGTGAATCGCATTATGAGGACCTCCGTTGTATGCAGCAGCTGTTACTACCGGATTGCCCTGGAATACATTCATGATACCGGCTATGTAGCAGATGCCATATTCAATTGAAATCGCCGGATCGTAAAGTCTGTCTGGAGAGTAGTCATCCCAATCCTGCTCCAGAGCTACGTATTCCGATGTGCTGGGTATCATCTGGATAAGTCCTCTGGCTCCCGCTGTGGAATAGCAGGTCGGCTGGAACATGCTCTCATTCCTTATGATAGCCCAGGCAAACAATGAATCCAGTCCGTATTTTTCTCCAGCTGCAACAACAAGCTCCGGCCATGCCATCTGATATCGAAGCATCCAGAGTTCTCGAGGTCGATCACTATCATCTCCGGAAAGATTCCACATCCGATATCCGGAAATTGGCCTTCTCTCCCATACACTATTCAGAAGATAGAAAGGCGCAAGGTAATCAGGTCCACCCACAATATCTTCAGCTTTTCTGAATTCCCCATCAGCGAAATGCCTCATACCGGCTTCCTGCAAAAACAATCCACGAAGAGCTTCCTCTGGCGGTTGGGCTGGAGGATGTCCATGTCTGGTCATCCAATCAATAAGAGGTTCTTCGGTATAAACAGGTTTCCAGGCAGGTTTTCCAAGAAGTTCCCGCGCGAAAGTCGCTGGAAGACTGGCAGGCGCATCGGTAATAAGCTGTTCAAGAATCACGCTTCCGTCCGGATTACCTTCTGCGACAAGAAGTTTTCCAAGCCAGTATTTAGCTGAAGAGAGATAGACGCTTCCTGTCCACCTTGAAATGAAATGGCCGAATTCCTCTATCGAATCCGATATCATGCCGATCTTCATCAGACAGAAGCACAGATAAAAATGAGCATCATCTGCTGTAACGTTGAATGAGTATTTCTCGAGTGTCATTCGAAACCATGGAATAGCCTGATGCCACTGTCTATTCTCGGTCAGCATGTTTCCCATATACCAGGGAAAATTTCCGATCCTGTAATGATCCGGGAATTCCGAAGCATACTGCTCAAGAACCTCCTCTCCCCTCTGCCAGTCACCGTTCCGTCCCAGGTTGCGTCCGAGGTAAATGAATGCATCGGGTGAATCAGAACCTGCTGGCCAATTGTCAGTGTACTGTTCCAGCATTTCGATTGCTGTTTCGTAAAATCCCAGTCTGTCCCTGGTTCTTGCCGCAAGATACCAGAGATGAGGATCAGGATCAGGTGAGTTGACAGCAATATCGTATAGTTCGTTCCACAACCCGCCTGAATAGAATGGATCAGCAATCGCGGCAGCCAGACTTCTGTCATTCAGTATGATTTCTCGAAGCAAATCGTATCCGTGAGCATGAACTGGAGCTGCAGGCCAGAGTTCGAAGGCTCTCTGAAAGAACTCTTTGCCTCCGGAAATTCCTTCCTGAAACATCCAGGCAGCCCTGTAATGGCATAGTAATGACAGTAATTCATCATCTCCGGAATTCTCAACAACCAGAAAAACAGAATCTGCATCAGCCAATCCCCCGGTTCCCAGCAAAGCACGATAGAAAGCAATGGTTCTGCTTCGAAGGGCAGTTTCCGGAAGATCCTCAGGGATATTCCCCATGATCGTCAGAGCAAGATCGGCTTCCCCGTTCATGAGAAGAGAATCAGCAAGACCAAGATACAGATATTCAGGCATAACACATTCATATCTGGATATGTACGCAATCAATTCACTTCCTACTTCATGTCCACCAAGTTGCAGAGCTCTGTATGGAGCAAGTGAATCAGTCTGTTCAAGTAGGAGCTGTGCACAGATTACGCTGGAAGCATCGCTGACATCTGCCGCCTTCCAGATCAGATCATATCTAAGTGAATCGTCCGGAGTTCTAAGGAGAGCAGCGCTAATGAAGTATTCGCGAGCCTCATTTGTCAATCCTATGGCTACGAGAGAATCCCCCATTGTTTCAGCCAGGTAGCTTCTCTGCTCATGAGACATGTCATCAGGTTGAAGTACAGTGCAACCGATCAGCAGAATGCACGAAATGAGAAGAACCCTGAGGAGGTTATTGATACTTCGCAAGTTCCTGTTCCAGCTCAGGATTACCAGGAGCTATCTTCTCAGCCTGTTCGAGCAGGGCAATTGCTTTTGAATGGTTCCCTTCTACAGCGTAAGCTCTGCTCATGGCTATATTGATTCCAATTGAGGGTTCAGAATCTCTCTCAAAGATTTTTCTAAGAAATTCGATAGTTTCATTCGCTCGTCCTGTGTGGACAAGAATTGTACCAAGACCTGAAATTGCAGGCTCAAGGTCAGGATCGGCTTTCAGTGCTTTCCTGAAATTCTCCTCCGCTTCAGCGAGGTTCCCCTGTGAGGCCAGTACATGAGCTATATTCGCCAGAAGTCCCGGATTATCAGGACTGAGTTCGATTGCATCCTGCAGACTGGATAAAGCCTGCTCGTATTCCGCGTTGTTGAAATGCACTATCGCAGAGCAATTCAGATCACTCACCCGGTTATCCTTTACTTCAACTGAATGAAGAGAAAGCAGTTTAGTCATCTCCTCAAGCTGTTCCTTCTGAATTTGAGAATTTTCCCTGACCGTCTCGTTTATAGAACTGACTTTTTCAACGGTAGATGTTTCAATCCTATCGAGATTGTCTTCGATACTTTTAACACCGCCCTCAATTTTACCTGTAATCCCGGATATTCCATCAACAACAGCCTGAAGCTTCTCTGTGAGTACTTCTCCGCGTGTTTTATCTGACTGTTTGATTACATCCTTCAATGTATTCTCAATTGACTTTGTGGAATCAGAAAGCTGCTTCGTAACTTTTCCAAGTTCTTTTATGAAAATCTTTTTATCAACCGAATCTGCAGCCAGAAGTTCATTCGACTTCACAAGCTGATCAGCGATTCCATCAAGTTTCTCCTGAAGCAAAGATACAAGATTGTTCTCCAGCTTTTCAAGTCGAGAGCTGCTATTGTCAACGGATTCATTGAGTTTGTATAGAAGTTTTCCGATTCCGGTCAAAAGCTCCTCTATTGTAAGTCCCTTTTTGTCAGATTCCGGTGCTTTAGCCATTGTTCACCTTCTTCATTTTCGGATTGATCCGGAGTCCGGATATTAGATCAAGTCCACCTTTATTATCCAGAACTCCTGTGTATTCTACAAGTGATGTCAGAGTCGGATGTCTTTCCGCCAGAAATCTGCGAAAAGCAGATATCTCAAGCGTCGCACCGGTCTGACTCATTGCCCAGATCAGGCGTTTTAGAGGCATCTCCGCGCCTGTTTTTCTGTATTCATTAAGCCAGGTCGAAATAGCCTGATTTCGGAAACCCAGATTCCATTGAGCAAGAGCCTTAATGTCCGGAGCATCAGGATATTCTCCATCAAGGCTGTCAATCTCCTTTAATGCTCCCTCTGCATCCCCGGATATTACCAGTATCGAAGCCTTCTCAATACCTGATGCAGATGATTTTATCCTCGCCTCCTGCAGTTCACTCCTTAACAGGGAGAGTAACTCATCCGTGCTTTCTTCTCTTGCGATCGACACTGCATCGGACAGCATCCCTGCAGACAGCAGGATTTGTACGAGTCTTACCTTTTCCTGTGGAGATAGAGAATCCTCGGATCCAGGATCAGGCAGATTCTTCATGCATGCTTCCGCCAGCTTAAGTCGTAATGATGTGTCATCAGGGGGAAACAGCATACTGTCATCCGCCAGCTTGAATAATCTTCTTACGCCCTGACCTGATTTCAGAACAGCACCGGCAACAGCTTTAGCTTCTTCGGTATCAATATCACTATAGCCTTCCGGAAAGAGCCTCTCAAGAGCCTCAGCTATGATTCTCTTGACCTTCACATATTTCCAGATGGAAGTTCTCCCGGCGTTTCCGGCAATCACCTCGCGAAGAAGCTTTTCAGAAGCAATCGTGTCCCATGGATCTTCACCCTCAAGAGCAATAATGCAGAGTATTTCCTCAACCTGTTTCTTGAATCCGAGGGAAGATGCAGATCTGACCAGACCTGAAAGAGCTTCAGCGTTATCCACTGGAGACCAGTTTCTGATCGCTATATCAAGCAATTTCTCAGTCAATGGGATATCAATATCCGCCTGATCGCGGATAATGTTAGTGAATGTATCCGAATCACCGGCTGCAATTGAACATATACTTTTCGAAACAGGTCCAATCTGTGCGAATTCGGCTAGAAGGTGTTCGGAAGAGAGCTCAGGTTTCAGAAGGACCGCTTCAATGAGAAGATCGTCAATATCCACTTCAATCCCGCTTCTGTGCGCTGTCCTGGCAGCATACAGATATGCTTCTCCTGATGATGTCGTTATTGCCATGGATACAGCCATATCCACCAGTTCAGCACTTGAATCAGCATCAAGATCCAGCATCAGAGCAGAATACTGCTGGAATCGATGGAAATCTCCTGTCTGGACAGATGCTCTGGTGAGTGAATCGATAATGGTGAACTCACCCGGGTGACGCTCATGCATTTTCTCAAGCAGATCCATCATGCCATTCTCTGACAATACTGGTGAAAGAATCCTGGCCAGATCATCAAATCTCTTCTCGGTCTCAAAAGAAATAGCGATAAGTTCCCTGATTTTAATATTAAAAGCTGGATTTCTCTCCAATAGATACTCCAGCAGTTCTCTAGCCATCTTACTGGTCTTCATTGCCGCTACCGGATGTTCAAGAAGTTCAAGTGATTCTGCGCTATTATCCTGAACCGCTGCTTGACAGGCATGCGCAATATTCTCCATTAATGCATCATCGATACTGCCATCTATATAGGATGATCCGGCAAGGATTATTTTACCCTGAGCAAGAAGATATCTGAGCCTGAACTCGGCTTCCTCAGCAGGATTGCCCCAGTTAAGCTCTGTAACGATAGAAAGTTTCCAGTCCTCCGTACCCCCAAGACACTCGAGAATTGAGGCCACTGTTTCGCTGGCCTTTCGTGGAGATAGCTTCGGAAGAATGCTCGAGAGATCAAGTTCACAAAGAAGATCAGCTGACAATCCGGAGATTTTTTCCGAAACGCTCTTCTGATATTCAATGTCATCAAGAGTCAGAAGCAGATATTTATTCGCTGCCTCGGCATTCTTTTCTCTGAGACTGATAAGAGCAGCAACATATGCCTGCCAGGAAGTAGTCGGAGTGAAGTTTGCCTCCTCAATGTCTGAAAGAGATCCAACTTCAATACCGTCTCTTGTCAACAGCTCGCGCCCCTCCATTGAAGGGCTTCTGCCAGTAAGAAACATCGAGAACCAGTCGGATGCGGCATCAGTCAGTCTATCCGATCTGAAACGGAACAGAGCTCTCGCCTCCCTGAGTTCCGGATATCGGATCACCTGATCCTCAAGTGAATCGAGAACCTCGGCAGCTTCCATGCAGAAATTCTTATCAAGTCTCCGTGACAAATGATCGAGAGTGGCAGCGGCTTTGCCTTTTTTACCAGTTTCAAAAAGAACAGCTGCAAGAAGCGATAAAACTGAAGCACTGTTTTTGTCGCGAATGAGAAGCTTCTGAACCTGTTCGAATACCCATGATGCATCAGAATTCAGAATCGGAAACAGGGATGTTACAGCATTCTTCACTTCACCAATATCGACAAGATATGCTGCAAGTTTCATCGCTATTGGTCCGGTAGTGTCTCCGGTAGCTGCTATCAGGCTTCTGCAAACATCAATAAGTTTGTCACTGTCAGCTCCGCCTGCTATGAAAGCTTTCTCTATAGCTTCAGCTGCTTCTGCCGTTTTCCCGTTCTCCAGATCCATTCTCGCGGATAGCAGGAGTGGCGCGGCTCCACTCTCCGGATGCGAAACAAGGTCTTCAATCGCTGTTTCGAGCTTTCCCCTGTCCATGGAATCGCTGTATACATCCTCAAGAATCCTGGATGCGGCTTCAGTCTTCCCTGCCGCTGTGAACATTTCCGCAAGCAGTGCTGATGATCTGCCGGATCTGTCAGCCGGAATCAGCCATTTCTCTATAACATCAGCAGCATCAACAGCATTATCCGGTGACAGATCAGTTCCGGAGAGCTGATTGGCATACTGCATTGCCTGATCCATCTTACCCGAAAGCGCTGAGATACCCATCAGAGCAATCAATTGCCTGCTTTCAATCTGTTTAACCTGATTACCTATCCAGACCGCAAGTATTGAAATATCTCTGTGCGGAAATTCCAATTCTCTGCTGATCTTCCAGAGGAAATCAATTGAATCAGCAGGTCTTTCATTACTGTACAGACACAGAGCCCATTCTATAAGGGATGATTGGTCGGCTTCAGGATGAACAGTTCCATCAAATCTTATTGAATTACTGGTTCGCTCTTCAATAAAATTAAAAAGACTGGATACAGCTATTTCATCAGCTTCCCCAAGTATATTCAGAGCACTCTTGAAATCATGTCTGTCAATGAAGCTTTTCCATATTGCTCTCAATAGATCGGTTGACCTGGAAAACTCACTTAGCCGCTCTTTGAAGAGAGTCTGCACTTCTCCGGTTACCTGTCTATGACGATGAATAACTTCTCCACCGACATCAGCTGCAAGATTCGGATGACCTATGTCAAGAAGGAGCTTGATCAGTTCAAGTGCAACTCCACTTTCTTCTAGAAGTCTGCTCCTCTCCTCTTTGACTGTGGAGGATACGCGATTTACGCTGCCCTCGCTGGCAAGCTTCCTGATTTTCTTAAGAATTTTCCTTGGACCTGATTCAAATAATACCATTTTCCCATCCTACTCAGGTATAATTAGCAGCACATCACCTAATGACAGGATACTGCTCTCAAGAGAGTTCAGAAACATAATTTGTTCAATAGACACACCATATCGGACTGCCAGATCCCATAAAGTGTCTCCCTCGACAACCACATGTTCTATTCTCACTCCACTTGATACTATATAAATTTCATTCTCTACGGGAAGTGCATCATCCAGAGAAGGTGAATCCTGCACTTGACTGTTATCACAACGGCGAAGTAGCAGAACATCACCTGGATAGATTATTTTATCAGCAGAGATGTTATTCCAGACAGCGACCTCTCTTGAACTGACTCCAACACTTGCGGCTATTTCACCCATTGTATCACCCATTCGAACAGTATATCTGATAAACTGGGGATTTTCCACGTATCCGGCATTGATCGGTCGTCGCTGGCTCTCCGGAAGTTCAATAAAGGCACCAGGCCTGAGGGAACCTGCGGGATTCATACTTCTGAGAACCTCGGATGAGACTCCAGTTGACCATGCTATTCCGTCCCAGCTGTCGCCCTCTTTTACATGATATCTCTCAGGATCGATCGCCCAGGCAGCTGAAAATACATCATTAGCCAGTTCAGCAGGTACTATGATTTCCCAGGCATGACCATGATCAGGAGTCCTCTCCAAAAGATATGATCGGTTCGTATCCATCAGAGAATCAATATCAACTCCTGTTTCAGGACCGAGAAGTCTCAGATCAAATCCTGAGGGAACCCATACTACAGCCAGAACACCTGATTCCAGCTCAACATCAATATAGGCTTCCGCGGCGGAGGCAAATCTCGGAACAAAGGCGTCGGTTTCACCTGGGAGATCAATTTCTCCAAAAGTAGTGCCTCCCTGCTGCAGACCAGACAGAACTCTTCCCGGACCGCAATTGTAGGCTGCCAGAGCCAGAGACCAGTCATCAAACATATCATGCAGATGAAGAAGGTACTTCGCAGCTGCTCTTGTTGAGGCGACCCATGAGTATCTTTCATCCACTGAATCATCTATCTGCAGCCCCATTTCCCGTGCAGTTTCAGGCATCAGCTGCCACGGACCTGCGGCTCCCACTCTGGAGTAGCATCCAACATTGAAATCACTTTCTATCCAGACAAGTGCGGCGATTTCCACCGGTACACCCTGAGTTCTGAGTATTCTTTCAACAAGATCCTTAATATTTCCGCTGCCGGGGAAACGCTCAGCTCTGTACTGAATATCACTTGTGGACGCAAGAGACGCAGGAATATCTGTTGATGGGGCTTCTGTACGAATGCTCTCACCGCCCTGCAGTACTGGCAGAACCATTGTAGAAAGCGGGGCTGGAGCAGCAGTATTTAATTCACGATTTTCATCCTGAGTCGTGATGCGTGTTCCTGAACAGGATATTAATGAAAGGGTTGACCAGAGAAAAGCTATCAATAAGTATCGTCTTAACAGTCTGGAGGTTGAATGATGATATCTGTCGGCGTTGTTGGTGCAACGGGTCTTGTCGGTGCGACAATGATAAGTATGCTTCAGGAGCGCTCCTTTCCAGTTGACCATTTCCATGCATTCGCCTCAGTTGAATCCAGAGGAAAAACAGTAAAATTCAGAAATCAGAACTATCCTGTTGAAATAATAACACCGGAAACAATTTGCAAGGGAATCATACTGTTTGGTGCCACCTCTGCGGAAGTGGCAGAAAAATGGATACCTCCGTGCATCGAGTACGGTGCGGCAATTATAGATAATTCTTCCGCATTCAGAATGAATCCTGATGTGCTCCTTGCCGTACCTGAAGTAAACGGTCATCTCATAAAGGGTACCGAGAGCCTGATAGCTAATCCTAACTGCTCCACAATACAGCTCGTTGCTGCTCTTGCTCCTCTTGCTGCGGTAAGAAATATCCGCTGGGTTTCCGTAGCTACATACCAGGCGGTATCCGGTGCTGGATCCCCTTCCCTTAACGAACTTTCGAGACAGCAGGACGAAATGGCAATCGAGCCCGGAACTCCTCGCCTCCATGAAAATATCATCACCAGTATTGGCCTTCCCGATACAGACGGCTATTGCGCTGAAGAGTTGAAACTCATTCATGAAACATGTAAGATCATGAATCTGAATTTCCCCGTGTTCGCATCCACCGCAAGAGTGCCTGTAAGAACAGGCCACACAGAAGCGGTAGTGGTGAAATTCAGCAGCCCCTTTCCTGCGGATGAAGCGGTATCAGTTCTCATGGATGCTCCCGGCATCAAAGTTTCACAGAGCGGCTGCTCACCGATTGATGTAGAGAATACTGACGCTGTAGTAGTGGACAGAGTACGTAATTATCCTGATGATCCAACCATTCTTCAATTCTGGGTCCTGGCTGATAATCTAAGAAAAGGCGCAGCACTGAACGCAGTTCAGATAGCGGAAGTATTTCTAGAGAGAAAAGGGACCGGGCGCAATTGAAAAGCTGCCGGCGTTGCGCCGGCAGCTCTATCTGTTTTAACTTTGTAAAATCTATAGACTAGATATCGACATCCATGTCATCAAAATCAAATTCGTCGTCAAGATCCTGACTGAGATCCTCGAGTTCAGCGTTGCATTCTTCGCAAATCACGAGGTGTGGAGGATTTAAATGTCCGCATGAAGGGCATTTATTCTCCTCGGAAACCTCCGTCAGTTCTTCCGCTTCAATATCGAGTTCCTCAATTACATCTTCATCGATTTCCTCGATGAGCTCATCATCCTCAATGTCAATGATATCCTCTTCAACTTCGACTTTCGGGGAAGAAACAAATGCACCACCTCCGGGAACACCAGTTGAAGTTGCATTATCAACATCGCTCAGAACACCGTTAAGCTCATTCAATTCTCTGCGGAGCTTATCCAGTTTTTCAGAAGTCTTATCCCTATCATTTTCAGACTGCTTGAGTTCATTCTTGAACTCATCGTTCCCATGATCGAATTCACCAAGTTGAGCTCTTATCTGAAGTTCATCAACCTTATCTGACTCATCCGTAAAGATAGTTTCCTGGTCAGCGATCTGAGTAGAGAGTTCCTGTGCTTTTTCCTCAAGTGAATCACGTTTATCGCTTATTTTTTCGAGAACTGTCTGAAGCTGATTGCTGTAGTCATCCCGAATTTTCCCGTAGACTCTGTTATTGGTGTCAGGCTTCATGTTCTCCAGATTGTGCAGCCGACCGACAAGTTCCTCTCTGCGATCAAGTAGATCCAGAATCTTTTTTTCAAGAACTTCTGCCATGCTTCCCCCCTATGATTTATGCTCAGTTTTGTTCATCAATTCAAAATACGTATAAACTCAATTTTTATCTATGAATGAGCGCTTGTCAAGGTGAAGATCAACCGTGCGAATAAAACCAGTTTATCAACACCTGTTTTTATTGCTCTATCAGCTTCCGCAAAAGCTTCAGCAGCAACAGCTGGATCAACCTTGCAAGCGGTTCGAGAATATTTCATTAACTTATCCAGAACAGGAAATCTTGCTCCTGTAGCAGCAGCGACTTCCTTTTTTCCACCGGAGCACCCAACAACTTCGATTGCCTGCACAACCTTTAGCCACTGACTGAATATATAGGTTATGATTCTGCTTGGATCTTCCCCATATCTCATAAGTGACCAAGCGGCTTCGAGGGCTTTCCCTCTCTTATTACCGAAGATCATGTCCCCTAGATGGAAGACATGAGCTTTATCCTTGCCTGTTAAGACTTCCAGCATCCCGCTTCTATCAATTGTTGAACCGGGTCCGTGATACAACGCAAGTTTTGCAATTGCATCGGACATTCTTCCAAGATTTCTTCCGGAATATTCAGCAATAAGCTGAACGGTTTCTGTGCTCAATTTGATGTTTTCCGAAGATGCAATCCGAGTTGCCCATCCTGGCATTTCCCTCTCAAAAGGTTCATAACAGATATAATAAGGTATCCTTTTCTCAAGCTTTCGAAGGATGGTTGAATCTCTGGGCGTTTTCAGGGATACAAGAAGCAGTGCGCAGTCATTCAGGCCTTCATCAATAAAACTCATCAATTCAGATTGGGCGGACTGCCCTATGTTGTGGCACTTGGAGATAATAAGAAGCTTCCCTGGCGCAAAGAGGGAGTTCTCCAGAATATATCTGCGAAGGTCGCCTTTCTGGAGTTCACTTCCCTCAAGCCGGATAATATCATATTTGAGTTCACTCCCGAACTTCTCAACCATCAAGTATTGAAGTTGAGCTGACTGGTAAATATCAGGACCGGTTATGGCGAGTATGCATCCCTCATCTGCCTTTTTCGCCAAATGTTCCATTTCACTGTACTTGCTGATCTTCATAAAGCCGACTCCAAAAAACTAACCCGGACAAACCTTGCAGAATCTACAAAACGTAAGTATTTTTTCACCTTATCCAAATCAATCCAGTTTAGAGGAAGAAGAAATATGTTAACCTGGCTCAGAGATAATGCTAAAATATTCTTGATTGCGACCATTGTCATCTTCGTTGCGCTCATTTTTCTTCGATGGGGAATGGGCGAGGGTGATAACAGACCAACTAATCCGTACGAAAGAGCTATTGCGACAGTTGATGGCATTGATATCATGCCTGATGAGTATCAGGACGCGCTGCAGAACTGGAATCTGCGATACAGACAGATGCTTGAGCAGAGTGGGAATCCGGATCCTGAATCGATGCTTCTTCTCATGAGTGCCAAAATAGCAGAAGAAGCTTTTGAAGAGCTAGTAAACAGCAAGCTTGAACGTATCTACCTTGATAACAGAGAGTGGAGTCATTTCACTGTAGGTCAAGCCGAAGCACTTCTAGCAGCTCAGATTGGAATGCAGGATCTTGGCGGAATGAATGCTGAAGAGTACATTGAAATGGTGAAATCCGAACAGCCCGGATTGTATCAGCAGTACCTGTACCAGACATATGCAGGTGGAGATGCCCGACGCTTCCCTCTGGCTTCGGGGATGGTCAGTATGGCTTCCACAGAAGAAGTTGATTTCCTTCTGCTTGACAGCCAGGGTCAGATAACCGCCAGATATATTGTCATTGATACCATTCCACCCATTCCGGGTGAAGATGTGCTTGAAGAATTCTACAGTAGTAATCCAGAGATGTTTTACAGGCCTGCCGGATCGCTGCTGAGGTTCGCAACCATCCAGATAGCACCGCAGGAGGATGACCTGCAATTCGCAATGGAACGACTCGATTCTATTGCGTATGCAACACCTGGATTACCTTCTACTGCAACAAGAACGCAGATCCTTGAATACTACGGTGATGGCATTATTCTAGAAGAGGGACAGAGAACTGATCCATTTCTGGGAATGTATTCAAACAACCCATCTATCATCGGTTACCATGTTCTTCTTCTTGATTCTGTCAAAATCTCATCTGAAGTACTTGATGACACCCTTTACTTCAGAAGCTGGGAAGTACCTGTTCTGCCGCAGTATTCAACGATAAGAAGTATGATGTGGACTGTAGAGCAGCAGATGGAGAACATTCTCGCAAGCAGCATACCTGATATCGGTGATTCTCTTGCAGTGATTGATTTTGGTGAGATACTGGTTGAGGTAGATTCCCCGATAACAGGCAATATTACCGAGGAAATCATCGCCTTTGCAACGGATACGCTCTGGTTGGATTCATATGGCCCAATTTTCTATTCCCCGGGATACAGAGGGGGATATCCTGCATTCATACTTGTTCGCAGATTGCAATTCTACCCTTCCGATACAATCGAATATGAGGATGCCCTCAATTCCGGATCTCTTCAGGAAATGGCAATGTACTCCATCAGAAGAGAGCTTTCTAATTCTCTGGCTCTCCAGACACTGGATGGGATCCACTCAAGCGGTGTCAACCTTGGATCATGGGCTGCGTCAGAATCATTGCAGGTATATACGACTCCTCCATTCACCTCTACACAGATTCGATCTGACGCTGAACTTGATCCTGATGCAATAAATGGTATTCTTTCTTCTGTGGAATTCGCGGAAGCAGCTCTTGTCGCGCCTGAATTCAGGATAATTGGACCCTTCAGCACCGGAACCAGCAGTGTGATTGCGGAAATACTCTCTCGTCAGGTTCCACCTGAGAACCCTTCTATGACAATTATGACTTACGTTGCTGCTCAACAAGGTCATGAGCAACTCAGCAGACTGAATATCATTCAGCACATGAGAGAGACAGGGGAAATACGCGATCTCAGAGTAGAATGGCAGGAGTATGCTGTGGCAGTCGAGGATTCAATAAG
>DAOWAG010000226.1 GCA_030634715.1 Candidatus Aegiribacteria sp.
ATGTACTTCCTGATGCGGTAGCAATAGACATGAAGCGCCATGAGAGCCAATCGGTTCCCGGCACCAGCTGCATCTTCAAGCTCTCTGAAATCGTTCGTTAATCCGGACAGACCCTTAACACCGCTTTCCTTGTTAAGCATCGTGTCGAGTTCATCCGGTGACATTCCTTCCCTGCGTGCAATATGCAGCACTGCACCGGGATCAATATCACCGCACCTGGTTCCCATAATCAGCCCTTCAAGTGGAGTAAGCCCCATGCTCGTATCGATTGAGCGCCCATGGTCGATTGCGCATATCGAAGCGCCGTTCCCAAGATGACAGGAGATAATTTTTAAATCTCTGTAACTAACTTGAAGATGAGATGCTGCTTTCAATGCAAGATAATTATGAGATATTCCGTGAAATCCAAATTTCCTGATATCGTCTTCTTCATAATATTTATAAGGAATTCCATAAAGGTAGGCGTGTTTCGGCATTTTCTGGTGAAAACCGGTATCAAAAACGGCAACCTGTGGAATATCCGGCATAAGTGCCATGCTCTTCCTTATCGCCAAAAGGTTGGACGGATTGTGGAGCGGAGCAAGACTGCACAGTTCTTCGATAGTCTCTATTACATCCTCGTTTATCACTACCGGACTGCTGTATTTGGAACCTCCATGGACAACTCTGTGTCCAACTCCAGTGAGTTCATTCATGTCAGAAATGAATTCTTCTTCACTGCCGGTCAGAAAATTTATCACGGCTTCAAAGGCATCTTCATGATCCACAGGTCCAAGTTCTTTCTTATTCTTTCCTGTAGCGGTTGAAGTCTCAAGACGGCCGTTCTTTTCACCGATCCTTTCAACGCCTCCCTCGGCATTTTTCAATGGATCCGCCGTGTCAAAATAACTGAATTTGAGAGATGAACTCCCGCAATTAATCACAAGGATCTTTGCCGGGGGTGAAGAAGTGAGTTCCAGTCCATATCTGTCAGAAGCGGCATTCCATGCTCCTTCAACTCGAAGTCTTGTGTCTCTGTCAACTTTTCGTTTTCTCAGCCTGTCAGTAATTGTCCTGACGAGCAGCATGACAGCATTAGGATTACCGGCAAGCAGAGAATAGCACACTCTGTTCGGAATGAGCAGGATACTCGTGCTCTCAGATGCCAAAACATCAGCACAGGTCGGCTCGCCGGTAAGCAGGGACATCTCTTCTATGATATCACCTGTTTTCAATATAGCGAGCAGCTGTCTGTCGCCGCCTGCATCGAGTGCAGAAACTTCAACTTCTCCACTTAAAACAACCCCGAGAAATCTGCCGGATTGACCGAACTTGATTACCTTATCACCTTCGGAATAATTTTTCAATTCACTTTTCTGGATAAGTTGTTCCAGTTCATCAGCACTTAGTTCTTCAAAGATCCTTATAGTTGAGAGCAGCCTAAGGATATCATCCATGTCAGTGATACACCTCCTTCTTTAATCCTTTTTAGCGGAGGGGATTACCTTATCGAAAGTTACTATCTATTCTATATCTCAGCAACTGCGATTGCGGTCATGTTTACAATATCTTCTACTTCACATCCGTGCTTCAGTACATGCGCTGATTTTGAAAGTCCAATCAGGACCGGTCCTATTGCATCAGCACGAGCTAATTCCGCACATAGCTTGTATGCAATGTTTGCTGATCCGAGGTCAGGAAAGATCAGAACATTCGCACCGCCCCTGAGAGTTGAGAAGTCATAGGTGCTCTCGATGATATCCGGGACGATCGCAGTGTTAGCCTGCATTTCACCATCTATCATCAGATCAGGCTCTTCAAGTCTGACCAACTTAACAGCTTCACTGACCTTCCTGCATTTCTCATGAGAAACACTGCCGAAATCCGAGAAGGAAAGCATTGCTACTCTCGGTTCAAATCCCAGTCCACGGACATATTTTGCTGTGAACCTGGCTATACTGGCAAGCTCCTTTGCGGATGGATCAATATTAACGGTGGTGTCGGCAAAGAAGATGACCCTGTCATCAAAGACGAGCATGTGTATACCTGCTACTACATCGGTTTCTTCATCCAGTCCGATAACCCTGATCTCCGGACGGATCATCTCGGGATAGTGCATTGTGACTCCGCCGAGAACCGAGTCTGCGTCGCCCATGTGCACCATCATTGGGCCGTACACTCGGGGAAGTCTCATAAGTTTTCTGCAGTGTTGCAGAGTTCTTCCCTTTCTCTGGCGAAGTTCAAAATACTTCTCTGCATATTCGTCAAAATGAGCGGAATCCCTCGGATCGATGATCTCTACATTCTCAAGATCCATCCCAAGTTCCTCCATGCGTTCCTTTATAACCTCAGGATTTCCAAGAAGGATCGGGTGTGCGATACCTTCATCAAGGATTATCATGCAGGCCCGCAGGATCCGGGTATCTTCGCCTTCCGGGAATACAACGCGTTTTGGATGTCTCTGGGCTTTTGAAATTACCCCTCTCATAACGCTTCTGCTTCTTCCGAGCCGTGCTTCAAGCTGCTTTTCATACTCATCAAGGTCAAGGTTAATCTTCGCAACACCTGTTTCCATTGCTGCTCTTGCTACAGCCAGAGCTTCCCTGAGAAGAACTCTGTGATCGAATGGCTTAGGGATGAGATATTCTCTTCCAAAGGTAAGCCTGTCAACTCCATAAGCTTTACAAACGGAATCGGGAACATCTTCCTTGGCAAGGTCAGCAAGCGCTTTCGTAGCTGCATGTTTCATCTCTTCGTTGATATCCGTTGCTCTGACATCGAGTGCGCCTCTGAAGATGAACGGGAAACCAAGCACATTATTCACCTGGTTTGGATAATCAGACCTGCCGGTGGCCATGATCACATCGTCCCGTGCTTCAACAGCATCATTGTATGAAATTTCCGGGTCGGGATTTGCCATCGCGAATATGATCGGATCATTTGCCATGCTCCGAACCATGTCCTGGGATACAAGACCGGCTACAGAAAGCCCGAGAAAAACATCTGCGCCTTCCATGGCATCCGCAAGCGTCCGCAGGTCAGTTTCTACAGCAAACTGTTCCTTGTATTCGTTAAGCCCCTCTTTACGG
>DAOWAG010000172.1 GCA_030634715.1 Candidatus Aegiribacteria sp.
AGATTGGTTATTTCCAGAGCGGGTGCACGCGGAGTCATACAGCTCATGCCCGGAACTGCATATGATGTTTCCAGATGGTATGGTCTACCGCGGCTTGAGGAGGATGAGTTCTTTGACCCTGCTGCTTCCGTTCCCTATGGAGCGCTATACATTGACAGGCAGCGAAGCAGATTCAAAGATGAAATTCCTCTTTTCCTCGCCGCTTACAATGCTGGTCCTGAAAACTCCGCAAGATGGGTTAACATGCACGGGTGGAACCCTGGAGACCCTGAACTCTATATTGAACAGATAACATACAGGGAAACTCGAATGTATGTGAAGAAAGTGTTGAGATCCGCCTGGATTTATGAAAGGTTTGAAATATGACAGCTCTTCTTTTGATATTTCTACTGAATTACTACGTTGATCCTGCTGTTCCTTCAACTCTTGTATATCCTCCATTCGGTCACTGCATGGGTATATACAGGGCAGGAACTGAACAGCTCGCGATTCTGCTTGGTGGTCTCGTCAGATTCGATAATCCACAGGGACTCGCATGTGTGAAGCTCTATGATTGGGATGATCCGGGATCTTCGGACGATGATGAACTGGCGGTTTACGGAGTAAATTCCGGAACCGGGCATATCATCTATAACGCCGACATGTACACACTCGGTCTTTATGGAGGAACCGGTTCGGACGAAGACGAGTTACTCCGGCCTCACGGAATAGCCGCTGACCCTTCAGGCATGGTTCTTGTGGCTGACACTGGTAATCAGAGAGTGATGATTCTCCGAAGGAATGGATCCAGACTTGTTCCCGATGGACAGATATCCGGTTCCTTCATAGAACCCTGGGATGTCGCGATCGACGGCGATGGAAAAATTTACATTACTGACCGGGCTGGAAACGCACTGCTGATATATTCATCTGTCTCGGATTCACTTCCCGATGTAATTGAGCTCAACAGTCCTGGTGGTGTCGACGCCGTGGGAAATGAAACCTGGTTCCATAACGATGAAAGAAGCATTGCAGTAATAACAGATGAGGGCTCGACCCTTCTGAAAATCGAGAATGGTGTAACTGTTGAATCAGTTGACATTGATTATTGCGGGGGAGGTATCTTTAATTATCCCGCCATCGATTTCTGGGGGAACATCTGGGTTACAGACAGTCTGTCAAGTTCGATTCACAAGTTTACTCCTGATCTTGAGTACCTTGTCAGTTTTGGTTCCGAAGGGCACGATGACAGGGAATTCACAAATCCGACAGGCCTGGCCGTATGGAGACGCTTCGGTCAGATATTCGTCGCTGAAAGTGAGGGAGCGAAGTATTTCTGGGTCGGCGCTGATCTGATTGATGTTTCAATAGAATCAACAGGCAGAGGTCTGCAAATTGACGGAATCCTTACCGAAAATGCAATCGTCGACGCTATTATTACTGGCCCTGATGGTTCTGAAGTCCGTCGTATCTGCGAGGGAAGGCATTCTGCTGGACAACTGCATCTGCAGTGGGACGGATGTACATCCAGAGGACTGCCTGTCGAAGGGGGAGAATTCAGTCTGGAGCTTGTTCTGCAGCCTACATATTCAAGCAAGGGTTATTTCAGCAAAACATTTCTTGAAGATTTCATGATGGATTCCCTTCCGGACGCAGCACCAGGGAGGGGGAGAGGAAGCTGAAATACGCTTTTCTTGTAGTACTACTCATATTATCCGCGTTCTTCAGCGGAACGGAGACAGCCTGTTTCAGCCTTGACAGGCTTCAGAAAAGAAGACTTCGAAAAACGGAATCGGGCAGGAGAGTGATACAAATGCTTTCCGCCCCGGAGAAACTCCTCTCCTCTCTCCTCTTCGGGAATACAGTTGTGAATATCATCGCTTCAGCTCTTGCCGTATCCATTACTGCTGACCTGTTCCCTGGGAATACCGGTTTCAGTCTGGCGCTGTCCGTCACTTCGATGACTTTTCTTCTGCTTGTTTTCGGTGAAATATCTCCAAAGACTCTAGCTGTCCTGCATGCTGGGAAATGGGCTTCTCGAAGTTCAGCGTTCATGCTTGTCTATATGAAATTATGTGCTCCTGTTTCTTCAACTCTTTCCCGGTTCTCGAACTACATCTCCCGCAAGATTGGAATTGGGCATCCAGGGGAAACTCTTTCACATGAGGAGATCATCGCGCTTGTTGAACTGGGGCAATCGGAAGGAATGCTCGGGCGGGAAGCGGGGGCTACTCTGAATCTTCTGACATTGGAGGAATCTCAATGTACTCATGTGATGAAACCGCGGTCAGATGTTGCTGTTCTCAGAACGGGATGGACCCGTGAAAGATTCACAGAGATCGTGGAGAGTACCGGATACACACGTTATCCTGTGCTGGATGGTCAGATTGAAAAGGTGCTTGGCTATATTGATTCAAGAGAGTATCTGCTTTCAGAAAAAGAAGATGCGCTTACTCTGCATCCTCTGCCGTCCTTTCCTGAGAATGCAAGGCTTGAAACCGTTCTGAGGGGTCTTAGAGATTCCGATGAAGAAGCTGGAATCGTTTTTGACGAATATGGTGACTGGACAGGTCTCATCACTTCGCGTGATATCATTAACAGCATACTGCTCAGTCCTGCGATAGAATCGGGATTTCTTCCGGATGGAGTCGCGGTTAAAGATGGATGGATGGAGATCCCCGCTTCGATGAAACTGATTACTTTCTCTGAATTGATGCGAAATGATATTGACGCTAAATGGGCTGAGACATGCGCCGGATTGCTCATGGAAGTTACAGGTAGGATTCCTGAAGTGGGAGAAGAAATTATTACGTCCGGTTATCGATTCAGAATTGTATCAAGGAGTGGCTCAAAACTGGAGCGCCTGGAAGTCAGGTTCGATAGAGGGAGGAACACTCAGTGTTGATAACTATTCTCTTTATGGTTGCTCTTGCACTTACCACCTTTTGCAGCGGGACTGAGACAGCGTTTTCGGCAGCAAGCAGAATAAGAGCCTACAGTCGTTTGAGAGAGGGCAGGAAATGGGCGGGACTTACTCTTAACTTCATAGAGCATCCCCGCAAATATCTTACTGCGACTCTGGTTGGCACGAATATTGGTATGGTTCTCGCGTCATCGATAACCTCAAGGGTTACCGGAAATACTGGTATATCATGGCTTGAACCTGTCTCAGTGACTGTTCTGGTGTTCTTCATCCTGATCTTCACTGAGATGATACCGAAGCAGCTTATGCTGATATCAAAGGAGCGAGTTGTTTCAAGGCTCTCATTCCCCCTTCTTCTGCTCAGGATAATCCTTTTCCCTGTTATTCTTATCGCTTATTTCCTTTCAACTCTGATCGTGGACCGAAGAATTGATTCTCGACTTTTTGAAAGCAAGAGTGAAATACTCGGTCTTCTTACTGATTCCTCTTCCGAAGCCGGACCGATTGCAGAGAGAGTTCTCAGAATGAACGATATCATGATCGGTAATGTGATGAGAACGCTCCGCGGAGTACCCTGCACAACTACAGGAACACTCAGGAGAGATATCCTGGAGAAGCTGATTGATGTCGGATATCCATTTGTACTCGTCCGAGAGAAAGATGGAGAGACTATCCGCGGCTATGCCGACATGTCGTCAATCACAGGATCCGGGAAAACACTTGATGATAGTGGCATTAAGGGATTGCCTTATTTTGAACTGAAAGATGATCTGATAAGAGTGATAACAGGACTCGGGAAGGCAGCTGCTCCAGCGGGAATCGTGCTCGGAAACACCGGGCAGCCTGTTGGAATTGCCATACTGGATGATATTGTTGATTCACTGCTGGGAAAAGAAATACGTTCCACTTTTGAAACAGGGATCTCCAGGAGAATTGA
>DAOWAG010000042.1 GCA_030634715.1 Candidatus Aegiribacteria sp.
ACGGTACAGGACCGCTCCGGTTTGCGCTTCCCCGAGCTCCACGCCGGGAAGACCCACATGGTTAATCTGATGTATCCCTTCTTTGTGAAGAAAGCATCGAGGATAATAGCTGTTTCTGAATTCACAGCGAAAGAATTAAGGGTCAATTTCCCGGACTCATCTGAAAAAATCGTTGTCATTCATGAAGCTGCTCCTCCTGAATACGCTCCCGTAAAGGACATGTCCGTACTTGAGCGGGTTCGGGAGAAGTATTCTCTTCCTGATCGATTCTTTCTTTTTCTTGGCACTCTTGAACCGAGAAAAAATCTTACTGGTCTGCTGGATGCCTTTTATAATGTGGCAGACTCAATTCCACACTCTCTTGTCATATCAGGCAGTACAGGCTGGAAAACACAGGCTATTTTCGAGAAACTTCAAGAAGGTGTTTCCGGGGGAAAAGTATTCCTGACTGGCCATGTTGACAGGAAGGATGTTCAGGCTCTTTTATCAATGGCGGAATTCTTCGCTTACCCTTCTCTTTACGAAGGATTTGGTCTTCCTGTTCTTGAATCGATGGCCTGCGGTACACCTGTAATAACATCGAGCGTTTCATCAATGCCGGAAATCGCCGGGAACGCTGCTCTTCTTGTTGATCCTCTTTCGAAGGACAGTATCGCGACAGCGATCAGAACGATGGCGCTGGATGGCAGTAAAAGGGAAGAGTTCTCAGAAAAAGGACTGGCAAGAGCAAGTGAGTTCAGCTGGCGGAGAGCAGCCGGGGAAACAATGGATGTGTACAGATCTCTTCCCATCTGGATCCAAGACTGATGTCCCGGAAATTTCTGAAGTGGTTCGGTTCGTCGAAGAGCAGGGGCAGCGGATTTTCCCTGATGTCCTTCGGGAATTTCATAGCGGCTGTATTCACTTACCTAAGACAGGTTGAGATTGCGAGAGTTTTCGGTACTTCATGGAAGACTGACGCATTCGCTGTTTCCCTGGTATTTCCTGTTCTTGTCAGAGATGTTATTGCACATTCTATAGGCGCCACTTTCATCCCAATTTACTCGAGCGTGAAGGAACAGAAAGGACCCCTGGCCGCGGAAAAACTTCTCAACAGGGTATTGACCTGGACCGGACTGGCAGGATTGATCCTCTCGGGGGCATTGTTCTTTCTGAGCCGGCATCTCGTTTTTGCTGTAGGACCAGGTCTGGATCAGGAAGCGCTGAATCTTGCATCTGTCATGCTGAAAATGATGATTCCCATCCTTGTACTCAGTGCTCTCAGCGGAGTTCTGCAGGGCTTGTGCAACTTTGAGAAACGTTATGGACTGACCTCAATTCTCAGGGTGGTTGAGATAACCACTTCACTGATTATTGTATTACTTCTCAGCGGTCCCATCGGGATCATGGCGCTTCCGTTATCAGTACTCGCCGGTTCCGTAGGGATGTTTGTCGTGCTTCTTATTATTACGTGGAGGTTTCGCCACTCGATCCGCATAGAATTGAATCCTGTTGATCCGGACTTCGCAAGACAGATCAGGATGGCGCTTCCAATAATAGGCGGGAGTGTTTTCGGGTTCCTCGGACCCGTTGCTGACAAGATTCTTGCGTCATTTCTAATGGAGAGCAGCGTAACTGCTCTTGAATACGCCAACCGGATAATCAAGATTCTTTTTTCCATTCTGCTGCTTCCAATTTCTACGCTTGCCAACGTTTCCCTCTCATCTTTGTCGGCGAGGGAAGATGCAGGATCTTTCAGAGAGGAGCTGAAATCCCTTCTCAACTGGAATTCATCCCTGATGATTCCCGGATCCACAGTTCTTATGGTTTTATCCGTACCACTTGTATCGCTTCTGTTCCAGAGAGGGGAATTCAGTATTGGTGATTCCCGAATGGTTGCGTACTCATTGATGTTCTATGCGCCATGGCTGGCGTCCTTCAGCTTCGGTTCTGTAATATCAAGAGCGTTTTTTGCCTTAAAAGACACAACGACGCCGGTTCTGATCGGTATATGGGGAATGATAGTGAATGTGCTGCTCAATTTCATTCTAATTGGCCCTCTTGGTATCGGAGGGCTTGCGCTGGGTACTACAATTGCTTCATCCGCGAAAGTCGTGCTGCTCCTCTACTTCCTTCGAAAGAAGACAGGGAATATTCAGGGAAGAGATATAGCCGTTGAGCATCTGAAGATTTTTCTCGGAGTAGCAGCAATGGCGGGAACTATGCTTCTAATGAAGCAGATGATACCGTATGATCTGCAGGCGGGTTTTGCTGATAAATTCGGAAAAGTAATTCTGTATCTTGCCTCGGGGACAACGGTTTATATCATCCTGTTGATTTCTCTTGGGTCAGAGGTATCCCGCATTGTGCTCCGAAAGATAAAGAACTTTTGGAAGCGTCCGATCAGATAAGACCTGATTTTTTGAGGATCTCCCTGAAACGCTGTTTTGCCTGAGCGACATGATAATGTTTCAAAGCGAAATCTCGGCCCTTTCTCCTTGTTTCAAGTGTGTCATCCCAATGCTTCGCAGTATCATCGATTAGAGCGGCAAGTTCTTCCGGTGTCTCAAAGATTCCTGTCAGCTCCGGAGCTTCGAGCGCGAGATGAGTCCAGGGCATTACTAATGGAAAGATTCCTGAAGCCTGATATTCAGGAACTTTCATTTGATAGATTTCCTGAACCTTCCTGTAGCAGGCGACTCCTATCTGGAAGCGATTCAGAAAGTCTGGCAGTTCGGTACGGAGAACAGGTTCGTGATATGCGATTTTTCCTCCTGAAGAAGCACATGCTTTCTCAATTTCTTTTCTGAGAGGACCATCTCCGACGATTGTGCCCTTCAGAGAGGACTTCATTACCCCTTCGATAAAAAACATGGGACGACGGATATCGTCCAGGGACGATACAAGCACTACTTCTTTTGCAGACGGATGTTCGATGTATGTAAAGCGATCAAGGTTCTCCGTATGTGGAAGTACCTCCACCCCAGGAACGTTTACGCTGGGGCTGAGAGTGGCGAAGAGAGCACCCTTCAGCAGGCGATTTATTTCCGATAGCGGTGTGGTGATCGGCTGCGTATGAATCCTGAGAGCGTAAGGAATTCCCAGAGAGATACACTTTCGAGCGGAGAGTATGTCGAGGCAAAGCACAAAATCCGGCTGGAATACTCTGAATTCCCTTCTGATAGCAAGTCCAAAGACTGTTTCGGATAATTTTCTTCCGAGTCTGCCTGTTAATCCGGGTCTGGGATTATTCCTGAATACTCTCCTCAGTCCGTAAACAGGAATATTCTCCATCTCATAGTAACCTTCAAGGCCCCTTGCAACTACATATCTGACATCATAATCTTTCTCCAGCAGATCAAGAGGAGTGGTCCATCCGCCGGAGTACCCCGGAATCGTATGGTAAGTTGCTACAAGTACTTTCATGCAGCATCCCCCTTTCTGTTGAAAATGGATACTGTCGCGAGCAGAATGCCGATATACAGCCAGAAGAAACTGCTTGTCTGTGGCCAGCAGAGGAAATTGTCCAGGATCTGGTGTATTCCGAACCCAAGAAGCCCGGCGCTTAAACCGATTCCCCATGGGAAACGTGCTTTTTTGATAGCTTTGAAAGAGGCAACGACCACCGCGGCGATTATCAGGAATAATCCACCAAGTGAAATTAATCCCCCCCTAACTGCATGAGTCAGGAACAGACTGTTGAGCCCTCCAAAGTGGCTGATGGGTTCGGTGCTAACAAAGTGTCTTATCTCCCAGAAGCTGTAAATTCTTGTATTTCCCCAGAAGAATTCTTCCGCTCCCCAGCCTATGCCTGTAACAGGCGAGTCGAGAAACTGGTTCCATAAACCCCTGTAAGTAATATGTCGATGAAGGAGAGTAGGCTGATTAATCAATTCACCAGGATTCATGAAAAAACTCATTTGACGTTCGAATAAATCCGCGTTCTTCACAAGAAATCCGACAAAAAGAATACTTATCAGAACCGGTATCCATAGACGTTTTCTGAAACGATAGATTAGCACAACTCCGACGCCGATTGCCATAGAGAAAAGTCCTCCTCTGGAGAATGTGAACAGAATGCACAGAATTCCCAGAAGAGCGGCAATCAAAGCTGTAATCCGCCATCTTATTGATTTTTCCCAGAGTCCGAGCGCTGTCGCCACGGGAATCGCCAGCTCCAGATATCCCGCGAAAACGTTTGCATTACCCATAAAAGAAGATATTCTGCCTCTGTACAAATATCCGATTGATATATCCACTCTTGAAAAACCTGAGATGGACATGTATTCAACAATCCCGACAATTGCCGCCAGTAGAAGAATCAGGACAAGGCTCCTTATCAAGCGGAGAAGCCTGTCCTCAGTATTGCAGAGATCGGGAACTATGAATACCAGTGGCATGAAAAGAAATACGCTGCTTCCCTCTCTTATGGCGTTCCAGAAGTACTGGCCATGTATATGGATTGAGACAGTAATGCTGATTATCTGAAGAGCCAGCGCAATGAATATCAGCTTCACAGGGAATGATATGTAAGGAAGAGGGTCGTTCCAGACGATCTTGTCCACAGCGTAAAAACCGAAGAAGCCGAATACTCCAAGGGTCAGAAGAGAGGGATAAAAAATTCCCAGCGGCAGTGTACTTCCACCAAGAAGGAAGACCAGTGGCAAAAAAGGCAGCCAGGCGGCTGGCCGCGGATTAATAACAATCAGTATCCCGCCAAGGACCGTCCCCACAGCGGCAAATCGGAGGGTTGATGGAAATAGCAGATAAACCATCAGATATCCCGCAGTAAGCAGAAGAAGCAGAATTGTTCCCTGAAAACCGAGCTTGCATTTCCCGGCCAGGCTGCTAATCAATTTCTTTTCGTTTCTGCTTTAATCCATGATCTGAATCTCCAAAGAGTTTGCTGAAACTGTCCCTGGATGCGGAGGGTTTATTGGATGTCGGAGATGGAGACCGGCGCTCAGGCATGTACTCCTCGCAGAAATTAATGCCCTCTCTGTCTCGCACGGCTTCGGTGGTCAGAGAACGGCATCTTTCAGTTTTTTGGTCATAGATACTGCACTGAATACACGCATGGAGATAACTTCCACAGCTCTCACAATACGCCTTGAATCCAATAGTCTCGGAATGATATTCAGTGCCACATTTCTGGCAGATCATTGCTGCATATCCTCCAGTATTTCCAGGGAGACTATTTTCCATTTCTCATTTCCGGTTCCCGGAAGCATGACTGTATCTCCCTGTGACTTTCCGATAACAATTTTCCCGACAGGAGCCATGTAATTGATTCTGCTCTTATCCGGATCGGCATCCAGCGGTCCCACAATATCAAAAACACGCAAGGACGAAGGATCTTCTGTGCTTTCAAGCGCAACTCTTATGCCGGGAGAAACAATCGAAGTGCTTATCTCTGCTGAGGGATAAACCTGGTACTTTTCAAGCTCATCAATCCACCTTCGGAGCCTGTCAAGGAGCAGATCACGCTTTTCTATTGCGGCTGCGTATTCAGCGTTTTCTGAAAGATCTCCATGTGAAGCCGCTTCACCGATTGCATCCGCTGCCGCAGGAATTTCAATCTGCTTCAAATGGAGGCACTCAGCTTTTCTTTTTTCGATAGCCTGTTTGCTTGAAAAAAGATTGTCGGATTCCCAGAAGTGCTTTTTCAATGATCTTGCGGCGCCCGATTCTCTCCTTCGAGAAATTTCCCTACCAACTGCGAGAAACAGACCTTCGCGGTGTGCGATGGAACTTGTATCGAAAATCTCGAGATAGTTAGTCAGTTGTCTTGTGTCAATTGAAGACAAGTATCCATCCAGTTTATCTTTCAGTGAACCCATTAGAAGGCTAATCACCTTTTTCTGAGTATCTGCTTTCGCGAAGATCAGATAATCCATGAACAGTTTAATCTGTTTCTCATCGAAAGATGAATCATCAAAACCTTCGTGTGTAGCCAGAAAACAGAGCGCCCAGAGAAATTGATCTGTCTCGGACGGATTTGAAAGGAAAGACCCTATACACTCCGAAAGCAGGGAAGTGTCCACCTTCTCGAGGAATTTAGCGCAATGCTCCCAGAGCGCTCTTTTCAGCTGCGTTATAAGCTTGAGTTTCTCCCTGCGGTCTGCATCACTCGAGAGAAAGAGTTCAAGGTATAACTTTCTGCAGGATGGTGAATGAATTTCGGATGTGGCTCTCAATCCCCTTGCAGAGGTTTTCTCAATATAGTTTGAGGCAATATTCATGAAATCATCCGTTTTACCGTTCCCGGTAAGGATCCAGGACAGCTCAAAAAGAGAGCCTGTTTCCGGGCTGGATATATTTTTCATATCATCAAGCAGATCAGCCATAGATTCAGGATTGAATTCCCCGGATGCTTTCAGGAGAGCCTGAAGTTCTTTTGTCTTATCCGAGACAGGATGCTTTCTGCGGTTGATGATACTCCGAATCTGGTCATGATCCTTTACGGTTTCATTCTTGAGTACAATACGATCTCCAAGATCGGTGAAACCAGGTGTAACAGACGCTGTTTTCCTCAGTAGTTTCCATGCTTCCGTATTCTTGATCTCGGAATCTTTAAACACAGGAGTCAGATCCAGCAGAGTTATCTCCTCATGATTTCCGAAGGGTTCCCGGAGAAGTCTCTTCAGGAACTCCGCAGGAGAGCTGTTGAAGAGATGAAGAAAATCTGAAGGGTTACACCATCTCAGAACGATGAGAGAATCAGGCATAAGAGGATTTGTTGTATCAAGCGCAACATCCAGTTTCATGTCATGACTCGCTGAATTTTGAAAATCGATAGTGATGAAAGTCCGGCTTATCCTGATAATGCGTCCGGGGCCGAATATATGATGAAAGAGATATCTGCCTTCTCTGTAATGCATAAGTTTCCGGAACTTTTTCCAGGAGAGATCGACAGGAGCATCCTTATCGGTCAAACCACTCATATTCAGAAAATTCTCAAGAGGCTGGAACATGAGATATTCATCTCTAAGAGATTCAATCAGGGATCTTCTCAGGGGTTCGGAATGACTGAAGATACAGGCTGATTTTCTGAGCAGGTCCGGAATCTGATCGGCTCCTTTATTCCCCATCTCCTCAATTACCAACTCAAGCAGATCTTGTGCAAGAGCTTCTTTGTTATTCTGCTTCAAAACAGAAAAAACCTTGATCATCTCTTCAACCGGGATCTCCCCTGAGAGACATTCAAGCCAAAGATCGGCAAGGATATCATATTTTCCAGCCCTTGCGGCATCAGCTATTTTGGACAATCTTCCTCCTGTCTATCAATTGCAGAAGATAATACACTTCTATATTTTTCGGTAAGAGTAAGACTATTGAATTAAGGAGGCTTATCTTGGCAAAGAAGGAGAAACCAGAGGCAAAACTCAACAGAAGACAATTTCTGAGCAAAACAGGTAAACTGGGCGGGGCTCTATTATTATCATCCGTTGCAGGTAGAGCGCTTGCTGGAGAATGGGAACAGGGAATGGATGAATTCTGGACAGACGGATCGTTTCATCAGGCAAAAGTAGACGCTTCTCAGGAGGCTTCTGGAATTATCAGAGCTTATCTGGATGGCAGATGGGATGAATTCCGGACAATCGAGCTTCCGCAGCCGTTCATGGACTGGAATCTTTCTGCTCGCCTGGAGGTCCTTGAGAATATCTCTCTCATGTTCAGTGGTGAGGGAGGGTCACCTCCATCTCTGGATGGACCACATAACGCCGCAATGGCGACCTGGGGGGCGGAGCGTGCTGATAGCAGACTGGAGATAAACAACGCTTTCAAGGGAATGGGTCTTTGTCCGAGAAGAGAAATCATAAAGGATCTTCTGGAGGAAATGGAAAATCTATTATCCGGAGGGATGAGCCCAAGACTTGATTTTCTGATTAACCTCTATTCGGATGCAGGCAATTTCGATCTGACAAAGATGATTTCACTTGAACTTTACAGTACACCTGAATTTGAAACACACACATTTCTGAATCTGATGGAAAGACCCACAACTTCACTGGTATTCCTTGACAGCAAATCATATGAAGTTAGAGGAATTGGACAGCTTGTCGCTCCGAATGATTCAGAAGCAGGTGAATATTCAGTTGATATTGTCAAATACACGAATATGGCACACACATTG
>DAOWAG010000164.1 GCA_030634715.1 Candidatus Aegiribacteria sp.
TAAGCTGGCCAAGCTGAAACCTTACAAGATGCTGCTGAGAGGAGGGAAAAATATCGATAATACGGGATATCGTCTCCATCGTATCGGTTGTATGAAGTGTACTTAAGACAAGGTGTCCGGTTTCCGCACATGTGAGAGCTGTCGCGATTGTTTCAGGGTCTCTCATTTCTCCAATCAGGATTACATCAGGGTCCTGCCTGAAAACAGCGCGCAGTCCGGAGCTCCAGCTCTGTGTATCTATGCCGACTTCACGCTGACATATTGTGGAGTTAATATCTTTGTGCAGGAATTCTATTGGATCCTCTATGGTTACGATATGAGTCGTACGGTTACGATTGATATAATCTATCATGGCTGCGATTGTAGTTGATTTTCCGGTGCCTGTCGCACCTGTGACAAGAACCAGACCACGAGTTTCCATCGCAATCTTCTTAACTACTTCTGGAAGACCAAGCTCATTAATATTCGGAATCTCATACGGTATCCTGCGCATAACTACAGCACGTGTTCCGCGTTGATGATAGATATTCACCCTGAACCTGGCTTTCCCTGGGAGCGAATAGCCCAGATCAACCTCTTCACCACGACCGAGACGTTCAGCCTGATACTCAGTTACAAGCTCATCAACAATTCTGTCCATATGTTCCGTCTTCATGGGAGCAAATTCAGACACATGAACAATCTCTCCAGCTTTTCTAATAATCGGTAAGCTTCCGACTTTAAAATGGATATCGCTGACATCCTTCTCAAGCACTGCGTTCAGAAGCCTGTCAACTGCCTTTTCTTTCGGCATAGAGTTCATTCTCCTCAATGTATCTTTGTACGATGCCAGGTACAAGATAGCGTGTATTCAATCCTCTGGCAAATCTGTCTCTGAGGTCACTTGAAGATATTAACAGACCAGGGACAGGGAAGGTCTCTATCATTGATCTGATTTCGGGCTCAACAGATGAGATTTCATATCCAGGTCTTGTTCCCACAACCAGCTTCGCTCTTCGTGAAATGAGTTCCGGGTCCTTCCAGGTATGTAACTCTTCAAGACTGTCCATCCCCATGATAAAACAGACATCCAGACCGTTATCCGCAAGATTCTCCAGCAGATTTACAGTCCAGGACGGCTTATTGTGAGGTTCAATATCCGCAACGGACAGTTCAGGGGAATCCCGCAGGGCCAGCTTCGTCATTTCCAGACGGTGATGAAATGGAGTTACTTTGATACCGGGTTTGTGCGGAGGGTATCTGGATGGAACAAAAAGAACATTATCCAGGTGAAACCTGTAATATGCCTCAAGAGCCAGAACCAGATGGCCGTAATGAGGAGGATCGAACGTCCCCCCCAGCAGCCCTGTCATCTTATAGTTCTTCCAGAATTGTCTGAAGTTCCATTAACTGTTCATCATTCAGTTCGCACTCGTCAAGCGCTCTCTGATAGTATCTTCTTGCTGAATATTCGTTTCCCCTTTGGACATAGACTCCACCAATTGCCATCAGAACTTCAGCTTTGCATTCCGTATCACCATAATCATTCAGAGCCTCGCGAAGGTAGAGAAGGGATGCATCGTATTCATTTCTTCTGGCGTAGAATTGCCCCACAAAGAGAGCTCTCATCGAAAGCGCGTTACTGATGTTGTCGTTGAGGATCTCAGCTTCCTCGATCAGAGAGGATCCAGGATATTTTTCAAAGAAAGAACTCAACAAAGTTCTGGCGTTTATGATGGGAGTCAAATCTTTCCTGTAGTCATGCCTCTGCATCCACCAGATTCGAGCGGATTGAAATAAACAGTCATCAGCCAGCATGCTCCGGGAGTACTCAGACTGGACGCGGTTGAAGTAGAACAATGCGTCTGACCAGTACCTCAAGGTAGCTTCTGACATACCAAGCCTGTAGAGATACATATCTATGTTTGCTGCTCCTGGATATGCGAACATCAGTTCCGTATACAGTCCTGCAGCATCATCGAAATCTTCAGCCAGGAATGCCGCATCAGCAAGCTGTTCAAGCTGTTCATGATCCAGACCTCTGGTATTGTAGGATTTTCCGCAGGATGAAACAGCAATCAGAATCAGCAATGCAAAGGCAAAATATTTTATCATTCGGATATCCCGTTCATTCAATTCCATAGGTTAATGAATCTCTTCTTGCTGCTGCAAGTGTTGCAGCCAGTGAAGATGATCCAGGTGATACACTGCATGCTCTTCTGTACCATTGAAGCGCGCGCTCTATACTGTTGTTCTCTTCCTCCATCAGACCCAGCATATATGCCGCCTGAATTCTCTCTCCTGAGAAATTGGAGTTCCAGACTTCAAGCAGTTTCTCCCGCGCGATGGCACTTCTGCCCAGTTCAATATCGTCTTCCGCTGAATCCAGAAGGAGGTGTATTCTTCTCTGCCTTTCTTCTGGTTGTATCCCTCCGAGCCTGTCAAGTTCCGTCAATACATCAAGCTCTTCACTGATCCGGGACGTATACGGCAGCAGAGCCGCTCTGGCCTTCAGTATATCCTCTCTCAGATCAGTCCTGGAGCGTGATATTCTTTCAAGTTCGACAAGGTAAATCTCGGCCGCGATTGACAGCAGGCTGTCTCCTGCCGGAAGGCTTATTACGCTGTCCGGCATATCAGACAGCATTTCCAGATGATCGCCGGCATATACTCCTCGAAACAGCCATTCTTCTTCGAATATTTCCTGAATATTGTAATCCAGAGCATGTTCAAAACAGTGAAATGCTTGAAGCGAATCAGCATTCCGAGCCATTTCCCAGGCCAGTCTTCTCCAGAGTTCCCCGATTTTTCTCTGATCAATATCGCCAGAATGTAGTGAGAGAAGAAGGACTGCTTCCTTTGCTTTCTGTCTGTAAAGGGCACTCCTCTCCGCCTGCGCCGCAAGAACTGCCGTCTCCGCGAATTCCAGCAGTAATCCAGGTTGGCTGTCTCCCTGTGCCACAAGCTCTTCAAGCAGCATTACCGACTGCACATACCGTCCGGACTGCCTTAGAAGCCTGGCCTCATCAAGACTCTCACTGTTCGGTTGACTATCGCAGGCAAACGATGCTGTGAGCAGAACAGCAATTATGATGAGAGCAGCAATGAATCGGATCTGAGAAACAGACAGTAAACTAAAGCGGATCTTGTTTCGTCCTGAAGTCGTCATTGGAATAACTCTGTAATATCGAATGGAATCAATTTGCTTTTCTAATCTGCTCTGCTTGAATAGAACAGATAGACAAGACTGGCGACCACACCGGTAACAATCAAAGGCTCCAGAATTCCAGAACCGGTGTCTTCAGGCAGCTCTCGGGAGAGCCACTCCCACTCCGAAGACCCGCTGAGTGTAGATACATCAGACCATGATACTACGTCATCCGCGGTACCATTCGTTCTTGCGGTCATAACAATTTCCCCATTTGAATCAACCAGAGTTGCCGAAAGTTCACATCTAGCGATTCTCTCAATGCGTTTGGTTCCAATCAACCATGGTCTGCTGGCATCTCCGTATTCAACGACAATTTCCATTGGTCTAATCAGCAAGCGCTCCGAAGAACGGGATGATGAATCGGAGACTGAGCTAAGAATAGTGATGCCATCATTACACAGTACTGAAGAAAGAGTCTGCTCTACGAACCATCCTCCCTCATGCTCGCCGAGGATTTCGATCATAACTACCTGAACATCATATGATTCGAGAATGTCTGAAAGAGCTTCACTTGATATTACAAGCGCCTCTTCAGCCAGTTCCATGTTTGACGGTGTAAGTGCAAGAACAATTGTCAGCAGAATTGTATTCATTTCAGTTCCTTCATATCCTCTGTTGAACGATCATACCTGAAGCAGGCTTCACTGGCTTCAGGCACCAAAATTACTGGAGACCCAATATGGAACTAAAGATAAAACCGTTGCAATCACATCGCCACTCCCGGTTTTACCGCAGTACTTCAACAAGCATCTCCGATCCAAAACATTCGCTTACACGGCATTTAATTACCTGTCCAGGTTCGACTGCCCTGTCAAAGGTGCACACTCCATCCACTACAGCCGCATCCAGTCGTCCGTGTCCAAGTTCCGCTGTATCAGCAAGAACTTCTA